>JACQFZ010000034.1 GCA_016199745.1 Gammaproteobacteria bacterium | reverse complement strand
CGCGGGCATTGCCGCGTGAGGTTACGTGGTAGAAGGCGCCGGGGTATTCCAGTCGTAGGGGACGGGCCATGGGGGCGTTCCATTCGCGGATAACGTCGCCATGTTGGCTTGGAGGAATGTTTCACTGCAAGACCTGACCCCAATTCTCGACAGGCTACTGCGGTATTAAACAAGGGGGCAGATTTAATTGATTAAGGCGCGCGGGCCAAACGGCTTTCGACCCCCGAACGGACATTCCCGGTATCAGTCCCGCTACTAAACTCGGTTGGCAATTGCGCGTTAGTGATCTATAAAAATAGATATTTTAATATCTATGATCTAATAATATAGATCAATATATTACCTGGCCGGTTAATATCGATATATTAATGTATATCATTCATGATAATTGATCTATTATGATAGATCTACTGAGAGATTTCATGGCCTATACGACCGAAGCAATAGCAGAGGCTTTAAAGACAGCCCGCGAGAGCAAGAGCCTGAGCCAGCGTGCGCTTGCCAAACTGGCCGGTGTGCCGCAGAGCCATATCTCGAAGATCGAGAGCGGCGCCGTCGATCTACGCCTTTCCAGCTTGGTCGAGATAGCGCGGGCGCTTGATCTCGAAGTCATGCTTGTACCGCGCAAAAACATGTCCGCCGTGCAGTCCATGGTACGGAGCAGTGAACGGCCGGCGCCGCAAGGCGCGCCCGGCCCGTCGTCCGCGCGGGAACTCAAGAAGTTGCAGGATACTCTCGGCGTGACATTGCATGATTACCCGGCGGTCAAGGAACTGGCGCAGCTTCAGCGTCAGGCCCGCGATCTGCAAAGGCTCGCTGTGCGGCTGCCCGATCTGAGCGTTCTGCGCGAAACCACCAAAGCGTTGCAAGCGTTCAAGGGCACCGCCGCAAATCTCAACGCGCTCAAGCATGTGCTTTCTGATATGCAACATCTGCGCAATACGCTCGTGCATCAAGTGCCTCGTGTGGGAACCGTTAAGCCCGCGTACAGTCTCGAGGATGACGACCATGGCTGACGTGTTCGTCCTTGATGTCCTGCTCTACGGCACGCCCATCGGTACACTCACGCGCGTCGATGGTGACCGCACACTCTTTGCGTTCAATGAGAATTACATCGCCGACTCGCACCGTCCCGTTCTCGGTCTTGGCTTCAAGGACAACCTCGGTGAGCTCATTACGGAATTCCGGCCTTATCAGACGGCGGTCATGCCGTTCTTTTCCAACCTTCTCCCAGAAGCGCGCCTGCGGAAATACCTGGCCGAACGTGGCGGGGTCAACGAAAAGCGTGAGTTCTTCCTGCTTTGGCTACTTGGTGAGGACCTGCCCGGCGCGCTGAGTATCCGTCCTGCCGACGGCGAAATGCTGCCGCCTCCCGATGATGATCATCATCATGATGATGACGAACGCCGCGCAAAGGCGTTGCGCTTTTCGCTGGCGGGCGTGCAGCTCAAGTTCTCCGCCGTCACAAAGGCGACAGGGGGGCTGACCATTCCCGCTAACGGCGTTGGTGGTTCGTGGATTCTTAAACTCCCGTCTGAGAAGTATGAAGGCGTGCCGGAAAATGAATACTCCATGCTCACGCTAGCGCGGCTCCTCGGCATGGATGTTCCAGCCATCGAACTGGTGGACGTGGACGACATTGGAAATTTGCCCGACGGAATTGGCGCTCTTAAGGAGCGGTACGGGCTCGCGATCGAACGCTTCGATCGCCTGAGTGACGGCACAGCCGTCCATATCGAAGATTTCGCGCAAGTATTCGGCCTTTACCCTGAAGAGAAATACGAGAAGGCGAGTTCGATGAATATTGCTCGCGTCATCGCCGCTGAAAGCAATGAGGCGGACGTCGCCGAATTCATTCGCCGACTGACCTTCAATACCCTCATCGGCAATGCCGACATGCATGTGAAGAACTGGTCGATGATCTATCCCGACCGGCGGATCGCCCGGCTGGCGCCCGCCTATGACTTCGTCTCAACCATCGCCTACATCCCTGACAAAAAGGCGGCCCTTACATACAGCCGAAGCAAACGGTTTGATGAATTTACCGAGGACGAGCTGTCGCATCTGGCGGCGCGAGCGCGCTTGCCCAAAACGCTCGTTCTTGAAACGGCGCGTGAGACAGTCGCGCAATTTCATAAGCACTGGAAGGCAGAGAAGAAGAACCTGCCGCTCCGCAAAGATGTCGTCGCAGCTGTGGAAGCGCATCTGAAGACGATCCCCCTCGCGGTTGGACGCCACTGAGTTCTTGCCCAAGCAGTTGATGTCAGAATGACTTCCGCATCCGTGTCCGCCGTTACCAATCAGCAACCGATCCGCTGTCGCGCATAGAAGGCGGGCGAGGGAACTTAATGGGCAATGGGCAAAAAGGGCCAGGCCTTGCAATGACACATCACGCCATCCTCCGCCCCACCGCCCGACTCACCGTACTGTAGTGCACCCCGAAATAGCGGGCGATCTCGGATAATGTGTAGTGGCCCGTTGCATAGGCGTTCTGCATGGCCTGCTTCGGAT
>JACQFZ010000033.1 GCA_016199745.1 Gammaproteobacteria bacterium | reverse complement strand
GGTACCGCTTCGAAACCCACCCCCACCCAGTCCCACCCCCCGAGGGGGCGGGGATGGCTACGTTGACGCTATTTCATTTTGTTACCGTCTCTAAATTAAGATGAGCTTTCATCGTTTTATACGCCGAACGACTACGCGTTGGCGTTGGCGCGGCGCTTTCCCGAGCGTTTCGTGGCGATCGCGTCGATCCATCCTTATCGGGCCGATGCCGTCGACGTGTTAACGCAAGTGGCGGCGGCCGGCGCGCGAGCTATCAAGTGGTTACCGCCGGCGATGGGTATAGATCCAGCGTCGTCGCGATGCGATCGCTTTTACGAAGCGTTAGCACGACTGCGGTTACCGCTGCTCACGCATGCCGGCACTGAGCAGGCTGTCGCTGGTGGCGAAGTGCAGGAACTTGGCAACCCATTGCGGTTGCGGTGCGCGCTCGACCATGGCGTGACGGTCTTGGTAGCGCACTGCGCCTCGCTCGGTCAGGGTATCGATCTCGATAAAGGGGCGAACGGCGCCGCCCAGTCCAACTTCGATTTTTTCGCACGCCTGATGGAGGAACCGCGGTACCACGGGCGGCTGTACGGCGAAATCTCGGCGATGACCCAGCTAAATCGGCTCGGCCGGCCGCTCGATGTGATCCTGGAACGTTCTGATTGGCACGGACGATTAGTTAACGGATCGGATTACCCGTTGCCGGCGGTAATGCCGGTTTTTTCACTGACAAAAATGGTGGAACGCGGTTACATTGATCGACGCGAAGCACCGGTGTTGTCCGAAATCAGGCGTTACAACGCCTTATTGTTTGATTTTGTGCTGAAGCGCAGTCTGCGGCGGAACGGTAAGTGCTTGTCGCCAGCGGTTTTCGAAACTCGGCGATTGTTCGATAGTGTTGCGGCGATGAAGTCTCCATAACGATAGATTAGAGAGGGGGCGATATGACGATTATCGGGACCATTATCGGTGCGTTGCTCGGTGCCTTCGTCGGTCACGACGTCGAAGGGTTTTTGCTGGGAGCTGTGCTCGGTTATCTGATCGCTGAACTCGTTGAGATCAAATCCCGAATCGTTAAGCTCGAACACGCGCCTAAAAGAGAGGGCGCCGTTCCTACGGTGATCGCTGTTAATCGCCCGGTGTCGCCAACGGCAACGAGTACGCCGGGGGTTCATCAGCCGACGCCTATCGTGTCGTCTAAACCGATAACTCCTGCGCCCATACCGACAGTAAGTCAGCCGGCTTCGACGCCGGCGCGTCAAAGCGCACCGCCGGCCGTGCCGAACCCGATCGATGTGGCAATCAACTTCGTGCGCGAATTTTTTACCGGTGGCAACACGCTGGTACGCATCGGCATCGTGATCTTATTTTTTGGCGTTGCCTTCCTGCTGAAGTACGCCGCCGAGCATGCGTATTTCCCAATCGAGCTGCGCTTGAGCGGTACTGCGCTTGGTGCTGTTGCGCTGTTGGTCATCGGTGCGCGGCTTCGACGCAAGCGTGCCGCTTACGGTTTGATATTGGAGGGGGGCGCGATCGGTATCCTGTATCTCGTCATCTTCGCCGCGTTTCGGTTATATGCACTGTTACCGGCGTCGTTCGCATTTTTTTTGTTGCTGGCGATTTGCGCGCTGTCGGCAGCATTGGCCATGCTGCAGAATTCCTTGGCCCTGGCGCTGTTCGGTGCGGCCGGCGGTTTTCTCGCACCGGTGCTGACGTCTACTGGGCACGGCAGTCATGTGATGCTGTTCAGCTACTACGCCATCTTGAATCTCGGCATCTTCGCTATTGCCTGGTTCAAGGCGTGGCGACCGCTGAACGTCGTTGGTTTCGGATTTACGTTCGTGATCGGATCGTCGTGGGGCTATCGTTACTATCAGCCCGAGTTTTTTTCGACCACCGAACCCTTCCTTATTTTTTTCTTCCTGTTGTATGTCGCCGTTGCGTTGTTGTACGCACGCCGCCAACCGCCGGAGTTACAGCATCCGGTCGACGGTACGCTGGTGTTCGGCGTGCCGGTCGTTGGCTTCCTGTTGCAGGTCGGTTTAGTGAAGTCATACGAATACGGCGTTGCCTGGTCGGCGCTTGCGCTCGGTGGTTTCTATCTCGGTTTGGCGGGGTGGTTGCTAAGGCACGGTGCCGCGAAGTTGCTGGCGGAAGCGTTTGTCGCCCTCGGTGTTATCTTCGCGACGCTGACAATTCCGCTCGCCGTCGACGGCCATTGGACCGCCGCGGCTTGGGCCATCGAAGGCGCCGGGATTTTGTGGATCGGTCTGCGGCAGTCGCGCCTGTTGGCGCGTGCCTTCGGATTATTGGTACAACTCGGCGGTGGTGTTTTGTTCATGGCAGCACCGTCGCCGCCGGTGAACGTCGCCGTCCTCAACAGTACGTACATCGGCGTCTTGCTCGTCAGTGTAGCCGGTGTGATCAGCGCGTTTCTTTTGTCGCGCTATCGGGATCGCGCGACGTCAGCGGAACGTGCGTTGGCGGTGCCGCTGTTGGTATGGGGCGTGTTGTGGTGGTACGGCGGGACGGTGCACGAGATCGGCGACTATGTTGGGTCGGCGCACCGGGTCACGGTGTGGTTATTGGTCATCACCGGCGCCAGCATTTTCTTCGAATGGATCGGCCGGCGCGTCGGCTGGATCGCGTTGCGTTATACGGCAGCGGCCAATTCAGTTCATCTTGCGCTTAGCCTCGCTTGGGCAGCGATGCTGTTGTCGCACCCATTTGCCGGATTCGGTCTTGTGGCCTGGACGGTGGCGCTGGTAGTGCACTACCTCATATTAAAAGGCCACGAAAATGCCGAACTAAACCTGATGAGCGTTGGGCGTCACGTCGGCGCGCTTTGGACGCTGCTGGTGTTGCTCGGTTGGGAAGTTTATTGGCAGGTCGACCAGTGGTTACCGTATAGCGATTGGTCGATCGGCGCGCTCGGCCTATGTTTGGCACTGGCGTTGATCGGGCTGTTGGCGCTATCGGCGCATCGTTGGCCTATTAATAGGAATGTGCAGGCTTATCTCGTTGTTGGTGCCGTGCCGATCGCCGGGGTGGCGTTGGTGTGGATGCTGTTGGGGGGTGTGGTGCAACCGGGTAACTCGGCGCCGTTGGCATTCGTGCCGATTCTAAACCCGATTGATATGGCCGCGCTTTTTGTCTTCATCGCGATGCTCCGTTGGTCGATGACGGTACGCGCTCTTGTCCGCTGGCCGCTCGAGCCGCTGGCGATAGGATTTGGTGTCGTGGTGTTTGCCTGGCTCAACGCGGTGCTGTTCCGGACGTTGCATCACGTTGCCCAGGTTCCTTACACGCTCAACGACATGCTCGATTCGATGTTGGTGCAGTCAGCCATTTCCATTTTCTGGACGGTGCTGGCATTCGTTCTCATGCTGGCCGCTGCCCGTGTGCGCCTGCGTTATCTATGGTTCGTCGGCGCGACGCTGCTCGGCATTGTCGTCGTCAAACTTTTTACCGTAGAACTTTCGAATACCGGCACGGTTGCGCGCATCGTTTCGTTCGTCGGTGTCGGTGTATTGCTGTTGGTCATTGGTTACTTCGTGCCGATACCGCCCAAGGTGGAGCAAGCGGAGGTAGCGTCATGAAATCGCCTTGGACGTTTGTATTGTTGTTGATGGCTACCGGGTTGGTGCATGCCGAGCAACTGCGACGCGACGATTTCGCCTATGAAGCGCCGATCGCGCTGCACGGTGTTGGCAGCGTGTATCGGGCACCGTTAACGGCAGAAGTGTATGGCGGCGTAGTGCGCGCCGATCTTGGCGATCTGCGCGTCTTTAATGCGGCCGGCGAGGAAGTGCCGATTGGATTGTCACGGCCGATGGCGGCGGTCGAGAAGAAACGGGTATCGCTGCCGCTGTTCGTCCTGCCGGTTAAGGAGGCGCAGACCGCTGATGACATTTCGTTAAAAATCGAACGCAGCAATAACGGTTCGATTGTCAGCGTCAATGCCGGCTCGACGGCATCGGCGAATCGATTGGTGTATTTGGTCGATGCTAGCCAGATCAACCAGCGTATCGGTGCACTTGAAATCGCCTGGCAGGTCGATATGGGCACCGGCTTTGTTGCCACGTTGCAGGTCGAAGAGAGCGCCGACTTAAAAAATTGGCGACCACTCGCGCAAGGCGCGCTCGCTTATTTGCAGCGCGATGGCCAAGTGCTCGAACAGCGCCGAATAGCGATTGCGCCGCAATCCGTGAAGTATCTGCGCTTGTCATGGGTCGGTGCGGCAGTTAATGCCAAGATTACCGGCGTCGGCGCCGAGCTACAGGAACAGACGGAACACCGACGCGATTGGATAGCGCCGGCAAGTCAAGCGGCGACCAAACCCGGCGAGTACCCGTTTAGGCTCGACGGTAAGATGCCGGTCGACTATGCACGTGTGTTGCTGCCCGTAAACAGCGTCGCCCATGTCGTTGTGCTCACGCGTAACAGCGACGGCGATAACTGGGAACCGCGCGGCGCGAAAACGCTTTATCGATTGGATAGCGGTACCGGTGAAGTGAAGGACATCGAGCTTGCTCTAGGCCGTAGCGGCTTCGCCCGTCAGTGGCTGCTTCGTCTCGATCAGCCAGCAAGTACGTTGGGTGCGATGATGCCGGCACTCGAACTCGGTTGGATCCCGCACGATCTGGTATTCGTCGCCCGCGGCGGCGCACCGTTTAGTCTGGCCTATGGTAGCGTGAGTGTGTCGCCGGCGTTTCAGGCTGTGGACGAGTTGGTACGTCAATTACAAAGCGCCAATGTCAGCGGGATCGAGTTGCAACCAGCCGCGTTCGGCACGTCGCACATACTGCGCGGCGAGGCGGCATTAGCAGGCGGATTCGATTGGAGGCGCTGGTTGTTATGGGGCGTCTTGCTCTTGGGCGTTGCTATTCTTGCAGCGTTAGCAGTGCGCTTGCTTAGGCAACTCAATGCGCCTAGTTAAGTAGGGCGTGTTTGCAGATAAATAACTAATGAGGGGGCTTGCGTGTTTGTGAAGCTAGAAGACGGGCAGCCCCGTGATATATCACCCACTCTCCCAGGTCCTCTCCCACCCAGGAGAGAGGGGAAATCCAACGGCAAACGTCGGATGAATTCTTGAACGAATTCATGACTCAGCCGACGAGAGGCGGCTCAATTTGCCCCGACGTCCCCCCAACCTGAGTTTTTTGACCGGGCTCATACGTTATCGCGGGCGGTTCGTGCGTTGTCTGGGAAAAGGAATCGGATACCTCCGGCTTACTGAAGGGAAAGATTGAGCACCGGCCAATCGCATGCCATCATGATGCCATTC
The DNA here is from genome assembly GCA_016199745.1 of Gammaproteobacteria bacterium. Taxonomy (NCBI): domain Bacteria; kingdom Pseudomonadati; phylum Pseudomonadota; class Gammaproteobacteria; species Gammaproteobacteria bacterium. Next base: position 7,159 of record JACQFZ010000033.1, on the reverse strand, counting down.
TCCCGCAACGTAATGGAGCACCTCGTGATTGATTATCGTTCGATAATTACACTGGAGCCCGGGAAGCGCGCCGGTAAACCCTGTATTCGTGGACTACGCATTACTGTCCAGGACGTCCTCGCGTGGCTCGCCGATGGAATGACGCCAGAGCAGATTGTATCGGACTATCCGGAACTCTCCCGCGACGATATTTTGGCGTGCTTGGCCTATGCGGCTGATCGTGAAAAGCATGCCGCTTGGGTTGCTGCTGCATGAAGTTATTGCTTGATGAAAATCTATCTCGTCGTCTCGTTGCACTACTGCAGGAAACATTTCCCGGAATTACGCAAGTAGCTTTGGTTGGGCTCGAGCGAGCGTCAGATCGCGAAGTGTGGCAGTACGCGAAGGTGCATGGATATGCCATCGTGACGAAGGATGACGATTTTCTTGGCCTGCTTTCACTGTTTGGTTATCCGCCAAAGATTGTTCTTCTGAACATGGGTAACTGCTCGAATCCGTCGGTTGTTGAGACGCTAAACCGCACAAAGGACAACATAAATGCATTATTGGCGGACGAGCAGATCGGACTGATCGAGGTCTATTAACTACTTCGCTGGTGGATTCAAACGTATGTTTGCTTCTATCGATGATAGCGGCGACGACTACAACGGTACCGACGTTCCAGGGGGCAGGGGGAATGGCACTTACTTAAGCCGCGGCACGCTCTAGCTCCCTCCCCCTCAGGGGGAGGGCTGGGGTGGGGGTGGGTTTTTTACTCGGTTATCGCTGCTATAAAACCCACCCCCCCCTCCCAACCTCCCCCCTGAAGGGGGAGGAGTCAATCGTGGCATCTGTTGTCGTAAGTGCCATTCGGGTCAGGGGGCAGAACCTTTGAAGAGGTCTTGTACATTTCAGGAAATCACTTGACCAAGTTTCTGGGCTTTGTTCGAACCTTTGAATAAAAATAAAATAATAAGGGGAGTATCGGTATGAAGTTGCCCTCCAGCGATTTTTTCGGTTATTGCACGTGATTATCGGCGCGAGTGCGTATTTCAACGATTTTGACCCCTTGGTCCCGTGCATCCTACATGGCTTATTCAGGACTTCGTTAAGTCAGTGACATTCGTGTTGACCGTGTTGGTGGCGGATGGCCTTCCGTAATCCCTTGAATAGCCCCTGAATATTTAGTTCTATTTACGCCGGCATCGGATAGGAGTATTAAGGTCGGCCAGACGCGCGCCGGGGAGGGAGAACAGTCCGGTTAAGGACCAGGAGTATGGGCGGGCGTCGGGGCCGGTCAGATACCTATTAGATAAGAATAGAGAGTTCGCCATTTCCCCTCATTCCGTAGATTCGCCCCAGGTGGCGGTCGATACCGGCCTTGCCTGTTTGACTCTGATGGCGCGTTTTTTGGGTGTGCCGGTTCAGCCCGACCAGATACGGCATCAGTTCGGCGAGGCCGGTAAGCCGTTCGATGAGCCGGCGTTGCTGCGCGCCGCCAAGCATTTGGGCATCAAGGTAGGTGTCATCGACACCGATTGGTCGCGCCTTGGCGCAACGCCTCTACCAGCGCTCGCGCAGCAGAAAGACGGCCGCTATGTGGTGTTGGCGCGCGTCGACAACGAGAAGGTATTGGTACAAGACCCGGCCGAGCAGCGACCGTTGCTGCTGCCGCGCGAGGTATTCGAGTCCGCCTGGAGCGGCAAGCTGATCCTCTTCACCAAACGCGCCAACCTTCGGCCCGAAGACCGCAAGTTCGACTTCACCTGGTTTATTCCAGCGATCGTCAAACATCGCAAGTTATTGGGCGAAGTATTACTGGCGTCGTTCTTTATCCAGCTGTTCGCGTTGTTGTCGCCGTTGTTCTTTCAGGTCGTCATCGACAAGGTATTGGTGCACAAAGGTCTTACGACCTTGCACGTGCTCGGCATCGGCATGTTGGCGCTGGTGTTGTTCGAGGTCATTCTCACCGGACTACGAACTTATGTGTTCTCGCACACGTCATCGCGCATCGATGTAACCCTCGGCGCCGCGATGTTCCGCCATCTGTTGCGCCTGCCGATCGCTTATTTCGAAGCACGGCGTGTCGGCGATACCGTCGCGCGCGTGCGCGAGCTCGAAACGATCCGCCAGTTCCTCACCAGCTCGACCGTAACTGTCGTCATCGATCTGTTCTTCACCGTCGTGTTCTTGGCGGTCATGTACTTTTACAGTCCGTTGCTGACGTTTATCGTCCTCGGCACCGTTCCGTTTTATATTTTTTTATCGGTCGTCATTACGCCGATCTTTCGCGCGCGCCTGAATGAGAAATTCAATCGCGGCGCCGAGAACCAGGCGTTCCTGGTGGAATCGATCAACGGCATCCAGACGCTCAAAGCGATGGCGGTCGAGCCGGCGATGCAACGGCGTTGGGAAGAACAGCTGGCCGGTTATATCCACGCCAGTTTTCGTACGTCCAATCTTGGCAACGTTACCGGCCAGATCGCCGCGTTCATCAACAAGGTTACGACCATTCTTATCCTGTGGGTCGGTGCACACCTGGTAATGAACAACGACATCTCGATCGGCCAGTTGATCGCTTTCAACATGCTCGCCGGTCGCGTCAGCGGGCCATTGTTGCGGGTCGTACAGTTGTGGCAGGAATTCCAACAGGCGGGCATTTCCGTGCAACGGTTGGGCGACGTACTCAACGCCGTGCCCGAGCCTTCTTACAATCCGAATCGTACGACCCTGCCGGAGCTCGCCGGCCACATTACGTTCGACAACGTGGTGTTTCGTTATCGCGCCGATACTCCGGAAATTCTGCGTCGGCTTTCGCTCGATATTCCTGCTGGCAAGGTCATCGGCGTCGTCGGCCGCTCCGGTTCCGGCAAAAGCACGATCGCGAAGCTCATACAGCGGATGTACGTGCCTGAGCTCGGGCGTGTATTGATCGACGGTATCGACCTTGGGCAGGTTGATCCGGCCTGGCTGCGGCGCAAGATCGGCGTCGTGCTGCAAGAGAACTTCTTGTTCAACCGCAGCGTGCGCGACAACATTGCGCTGTCCGACCCCGGTATGCCCATGGAGCGAGTCATCGAGGCGGCCAAGCTTGCCGGCGCTCATGAGTTCATCTTGGAGCTACCGCAAGGCTACGACACCCTCGTCGGCGAGCACGGCTCGACGTTGTCCGGCGGTCAGCGCCAGCGCATCGCCATTGCCCGCGCACTCGTCACCAACCCGCGCATCTTGATTCTGGACGAAGCGACCAGCGCGCTCGACTACGAATCGGAAGCGATTATTCAGCGCAACCTGCAAAGCATCTGCAAGGGCCGCACCGTCATTATCATCGCGCATCGCCTGAGCACCGTGCGCAACGCGCATCGAATTTTCGTGATTGATAAGGGCCAGATCGTCGAGCAGGGTACGCATCCTGATTTGCTGAAGCTCAACGGTTACTACGCAAATCTGCATCGCCACCAAGACGGAAACGTCGTATCGGTATAAACAACGCCTCTGTTCCTATCCCCTCCCCTGCGAAGCGGGGGAGGGCTAGAGTGGGGACCGCGTTGAGCAAGCACAATGATTAACGAAACCACCAACAAGCCGACCGAAAAACCCCAGCGCACCTGGCTCCCCAAATTTCCGCGCCTCGTTGCCTTTTTTCGCGACGTCAAACGCCACGTCGACGTCTGGCGCATCAGCTGGGAAGAAGCGAAGCGCGAAACGCCGTTGCGTCGCCTCGATGCTAAAGAGCTCGAATTCCTGCCGGCCGTGATCGAGATCCAAGAAACTCCGCCGGCGCCCATCGGTCGCGCCGTCGCCTACACCATCATCGTGTTGTTCGCCGTCGGTGTGTTATGGGCCACCTTCGGCAAGATCGACATCATCGCCGTCGCCCAAGGCAAGATCATTCCGAGCGGCGGCTCGAAAGTCATCCAGCCGCTGGAAACCGGCGTAATCAAAGCGATCCACGTGCGCGACGGCAGCCGCGTCAAACAAGGCGACGTACTCATCGAGATCGATACCACCGCCGACCCCGACCGCGACCGACTGACGAATGAGTACTACGCCGCCGTCACCGAGATCGCCCGCTTGCGCGCACTACTCGCCGGCGAGGAATCCTTCGATCCGCCGAAAGGCGCCGACGCCAAGTTCGTCGAGATCCAGCGCAAGCGCCTGCGCGACCAGCTCGCCGAGCTGCAAGCACTCGAGCGCCAATCCGAGTCGTACAAAAAACTGTACGCGCAGGAGTACGTCTCACAAATGCAGTATCTCGAAGTCGAGCGCCAGCGCGCCGACAAGATGCAACAACATTCCGCCGCCCTCGCCGAAGCTGAAACGCGCGCGCATTCATTGTCGAAGGAAGCCCTAAAAGCCGGTACCCGCGCCGACCAACAACACCTGACCGCGCCGATTGACGGCACCGTCCAGCAACTCGTGGTGCAAACTGTCGGTGGCGTCGTCACGCCGGCGCAACAACTAATGGTCATCGCCCCGGAAGAGGGCCACCTTGAAATCGAAGCCTGGGTGGAAAACAAAGACGTCGGCTTCGTCAACGCCGATCAGCAGGCCGAGATCAAAGTCGAATCTTTTCCGTTTACTCGCTACGGCACGATCGAAGGCAAAGTACTGACGTTATCCGGCGACGCCGTCCCCGTCGAAAAAGTCGGCCTTGTTTACACCGCCCGTGTCAGCATGGACAAAAATACGATTGAAGTCGAAAACGGCAAACAGGTCAGACTCTCGCCCGGCATGACCGTCAGCGTCGAGATCAAAACCGGAAAGCGCCGACTCATCGAATATTTCTTAAGCCCGCTGCTGCGCGGTATCAATGAGACCGCTCACGAACGTTAAGCGCTGAAAAATAACTAGAGCTCATCTCATAAGTGTCAATATCGGGAGTAAAACCCCTCTCCCTCCGGGAGAGGGGTTGGGGTGAGGGACTTATGAGATGAGCTCTAATCCCCTCCCTCGCAAAGCGGGGGAGGGTTAGGGCGGGGGCAAAAAACGCGAGATAAATACGTAACCACCGCTCGTTAAATTAACCGTACGAATTCTTTATTAATAAAGGAAATCACATGGCAACCGACACCACCACGACCCAAAACAAGCAATCCAAAACCAATGGCCAACAAGCCAATAAATCGGGCAAGCAGCCGCGAGTCATCAGCCATCCCAACGACGTCGCTAGCGTCGTTATGATGCAGATCGACGCGGTCAATACCAAAAAAGACGAACTGACGATCGCTGCTAAAGGGCTTGCCGATACCGCAAAGCAGTTGGTACGCGCCTATGCGCAGCAAGCGGCAGTAATTCAAAAGCTGCAGCATAAGCTTGCGGAGCTAGAAGGGAAGGCCGAAAAATAATGATTGCTAGTGATTAGCAAGAGACTATCTCTTGCTAATCACTTAGTTGCACGAGATTTCCTAAATTCTTGCGCCAACATTCCACATAAATGAGTTGATCGTTGTGGGCCGTGGCGATGATGATAAGTATTGCGATACTGCGACCTATGGCCATTTCGTTTTCAGAAGACGATCTATTTTTTGCTTTATCGACAAGATACCGCTCGCAGTCGATGGGTCTACATTTCAAAAAATCGCTTGACCGAGTTTCTCGGTTTTGTTCGAATCGCTGAATGACAACAAAATAATAAGGGGAGTGCCAATATGAAGTTGTCCTCCAGCGATTTTCTTCGGTTTTTGCTCGGTTTGCCTCGTTGATTAACGGCATGGGTGCGTATTTCAATGATTCTGACCCCTTGGTCGCTCGAACGCCTTATTTTGATTTTCAAATTAACAGCGGTGTAACGCGCGCTAGAGATCAAAACGCCAATATCCAAGAAGGTCAAATCAGTTCTAAAATTTCTGCACGTTGGTCGTTTCGTCTCATTTTTTTTATGCTCCTTTCGACCATGTTTGCGTCTGCCGCCTATGCAGGGCGTTACGAGCTGGAGAAAGGAAAAGGACTGGAAGTTTGTGAGGCGTATGAGAGGAACCTCAACCTTTCGAAACCCCAGACGCCGCGCACCTGCCAGCGCGATATTCATTCGGAGTTGGGGTTCACAAGACCAGATTGGCAGCGGTTTTTCGGACCCGTATCACGGATTCCTTCCAGTTCCCATGTGAATGAACATATCGATCGTTTTCTTTGGGAGCGCGATGCTAACCCTGCTGGCTATAGCATCTTGTCACAATGGAAGGGGACAAAGCGGCAGCGCCGACAAGCATGGGAGAATTACAACGCTGAGCGTAATCGCGGACTTTGGCCTAACCACCGGCTGTATGCCGAGATCGACATTGATAATAACGGCGAGACCGAGCCGGTCTATTACGAGCATGATTGTGCTGGCAGCTACGGATCGCTCCTTCTTGTTCTCATGGAGGACTACAGCGATATCAATTACAAAAAGACTGCCCTCGTGATGCCGCATCCAAGTCGCAAGGAGGCGGGGTGGGGAGACATTCGTAAGCTTAGGCCGGGGTAGAGAATCGCGCCGTCTATTGATAAGTTAGGTTTCACAACAACCGAAGATTCTCTCCATTGGGCCTACTACAACGTTTTCCACTTCAAAGACAAAACCTATTTCGATCTGTGGTGGAGGATGCATCCCGATTACTACGGCAAATCCGAATATGAAGTCGGTCGCCTACACGTCTATCAGGCAATACAGGGCAAGACCACCGAGATTTGTACTTATAGGTTCGACAGAACCAACGATTAATAAAAAATAAATTAGCCGCTGCGCAATAAGAGGGAAGGCTCAATGCAACTACATATTCAGACCAACTACATCGATCAACGCTATAGCTTTCTAAAAATGGTTGAAGGCGAGCGATTCTATGGCTATGTGGAATACCGCGCGAGCCGTGGTCGATTAAAATTAAAATAAGGTGCCTGATTTATTTTCAGCTGATCAGTTTCAGAAAAATAAATCAGTCTTCTTTTTTCGAAGGAATGGTAAATGAACGCCAAAGATATTTTTTTCACTACGCGCCTGCGGTCAACTCAGATCAGTATCCATTCGTCGTTGATTCTGCTTCTAGGCGTGCTAGCAGAGAAGTGGCCCCACAAATTAAGACAACCCGATAAGTGAAGTTTCTGCTCCAATAACCGAGGCCGCAAGGCTTCATCATCATCCGGAGCACGAACAATGAGAAGACCCCGAAGAAACCACACCGCCGCCTTCAAAGCCAAG
>JACQFZ010000032.1 GCA_016199745.1 Gammaproteobacteria bacterium | reverse complement strand
CGGCGACGAGGTCTCCACAACAGCTTGCCGGAACCAGGGTTGTGGTTTCGGCGGTCGGTAAAGGTCAAGCGCACGCGCCCTACTCCGCCAGGGATTGGTGGGGCGGGTGGAGACTGCGGGGCCTCATCTTCTACCGATCACACCCAGAGGGCATCGAGGTGGTCCGCGTCGTCCACAGTGCTCGCGACATTCCGAGCCTCCAAGAGGAAGACTCCAGAGACGTAACGCGCAGGCGAAGCCTGCCGTGGCACGCCCGCTCGATGGAGGGGTTAGGCGTCAGTGCGCGCGAATGGCGGATGGGCTGCGTCTGACGCATAGCAGCTAGCTTCCTTCAGTCATTGCCCGAACAGCGCGCTGCACTTCCGCGGCGTCGACTCCAGGTTGGCTTTGAAGCTGCTTGTAGATGCCGTGCTTGAAGGCAAGGTCAACAATCCTAAATCTGGCGTCTGCGGGTGGAGTTAGGTAACGCGGCAAGACGTCGTCTTGCAACTTCATTCCGGCGTGTGCTACTCGGTGAAGTTTCAATAAGAACCCCACCAAGCTGTCTTTGCCCCAGCCTTCATAGAACCATCCAGCTTGGTTCGGAAATCCGGCCGTGTTCCAACAGTTTAGAGATTGGTCTACGAAGTTTGAGAACACACACACGTCGTTTACTACAACAAAGTCGGCCTGGTCTATCGGATCAACGCCGCGACCTTGGTAGAACTCGAGGATCTCAAACCCAGTTTCGATTGGAGAGGCTTTGCACTGCATGGAGAAAACGCCGAAGGGAACCCGCTTCGCCCATTCCGACATTGGATGATGCTCATGGAGAAGTGATGTTGTTGTGCGTCTCAGCTTCTTAACGGTCAGTCCCTGTTCGAGCGCGCGATGAAGTTCAGCCCTATCAGCGATATTCGGCTTTACCTCTACAACGGAGTCCACACCTTCTGCCAACAGTAGGCTGAACTTGTCCCGCGCACTCACTGTGTATGGATGATTCGGTGCGCAGATGACGCAGTCGATAGACGCGGCGATGTTGCCAAACGAATCGCGGACCTTGCCCTTTGCGATCCGATGCGGAAACGGGAAATAGCGTGCTAGGAACGTTTGAACCGCGTTTTCCCGGAACTCAGCGATTTCCTGCGAAGTTCCGTGACCTTGAATAGACGCTTTGCGGAACTCACTAGAGAGCTGCAATGCGTCTTCGCGTAGTAGGTCATATAGGTCATTCATGGGTAGATCGGGTCATGGCCGGCAGGTGCGCTTCGTACCGAGGTTATAGCCGATGGATTTCTGACGCCTAACGAATAGCGTTTATCCGTCGCCCCACAAACGCCAAGCTCTGCCACAGCGACATCGGCGGCGGATAAACCTTGTTGAACTGAACCGCCCACTCGGACGGTACTTATGGGGATTGTAGTGGCAGCCGGTGCATCGTCAATCGTTGGGACCGACCTTCGAGAAGGATCAACTGCCAATCAACGGGTTGAAGCAAGGGGTTCGGTGCGTGCCGTTGCCATCGCCGCGAGGTCCATGTGCCGCGAAGCGACAACGGCTGGCGCTGGCGCACGAGCGTCGTCGTGGTCGTGCGTGATGTGCGCGCCACAAGATCAACACCGATGACGTGCCGATGACGTCGCATCAGGGCGGGGCACGCACGGTCGATCGTGCCGCCGTCGGTGCGATCGCTTCCAGGAACACAAACTGTCCTGTGTGGCACTGCGTGTTAGTGGCGGTCCAAATCCGCGCCTAAATGCTGGCAAGCGCCTGAGCGAATTCGTCGGAAACAGAAACCGGCACGAGGTATTTTCCTAGAACGGTGGATCCGACAGGGGCGCCGCCGTCGTCGCAACGCGTTCTTGT
>JACQFZ010000031.1 GCA_016199745.1 Gammaproteobacteria bacterium | reverse complement strand
TAGGGCGTGTCCTCATTCTGCGTTAGCGCTCTGTTTTAGCTGATTTCTGGTCGATTTATGAGACCCTTTGCTTGAGATGGAGGGATTTTGTAAATGGTCAGAAAAGTATTGGACGATGGATTGTGGGATCAACTTCAAGTCACCTTAAAATCCAAAGGTTGTCATCGCTGGAAAAATGATCGTGCCGTGATGGAAGCGATTTTATGGAAGCTGCGTACCGGTGCGCCGTGGCGTGATGTTCCTAACGAATTTTGTCCCTGGAAGACCGCGTACAACCGTTTTAATCGTTGGGCCTTGAAAGGTCTGTGGGCGGAATTTTTTTTGAGCTACGAGGCGAAATTGATTCAGAGTGGGTATTCACCGATGGAAGCTACGTCCGCGTGCATCAGCATGCAAGCGGAGCTAGGCAGGGTCACGAGCGAGCCATCGGTACCTCCCGAGGAGGCCCTACCACCAAGCTTCATCTTGCCGCCGATGCGCATGGAAATCCGATTGATTTTGAAATCACTGGGGGTGAAGTTCACGACTCTCAAGTTGCAAACCAGATAATTGAGAAGGTCGGCGAGGCGGATAATTTTATTGCTGACAAGGCCTACGATTCTGAAGCCATTCGAGAGCGGGCCAGAGAAGCTGGCATGACGCCGGTGATCCCGCGAAAATCAAACAGCAAGAGGCCCAATCCGGAGTTTGATGCGCATCTCTACAAGCTTCGTCACTTGGTCGAGAATTTATTTGCCAGGCTCAAGCACTTTCGAAGCATTGCTACTCGCTTCGAGAAGCTGGCCCGCAACTTCAGGGCCATGGTCTTTCTCGCTTGCTCTTTTATTTGGCTCAAACTGAAATGAGGACACGCCCTAGTCGAGCGCCTTCTGCATCACTACCGAATCGACCCAGCGACCAAACTTAAATCCGACTGCTGTCAGCGTACCCACATGGACAAAGCCTTGGCGTTCATGCAGGCGCTGAGAAGCAATGTTGGTACTGCCACCGATCACGGCGATTATCTGTTTCATTCCTAGGCGTCTGGTCGGCTCGAACAGGGCTGTGATCAGCGCCGTGCCGATGCCGTTACCTACCTGCGCCGGATCGACATAGACCGAATCCTCGACGGTATATCGGTAGGCGGAACGGGTTCGATACGGTCCAACATAACTGTAACCGACAATACGCCCGTCCTTTTCCGCTACCAGATAAGGCAGGCCAGCGTCGACGATCACGCGATAACGTTGACGCATCTCTGCGACGTCGGGAGGTGATTCTTCAAAAGAGGCAGTGCCGTTGAGGACATGATGTGTGTAGATGGCGCTGATGCCTATCATGTCGTCATCGCCGGCCGAGCGAACCCGGAATGCGGTGTGTAACGTTTTGGTCACTTAAAATTATCCTCTAGTTATACAGGCAATAAGCGCAGAACCCCTACTTAACCAGCTTGTGGCCGGGGTATCACCTGAGTTCGCCCTGCGCGCCTAGCCGACACGCGGTCGTTGCACTACAGCAACACCCGCGGTAACTACCATGCTTTAACGGATTTAGCCACGCGCAAACCGCTTCTATAGTCACGAGCGGCGCGAAAAGTCTTACTCATTACCATCCTACCGCTAAGCCTCACCGACGCCGCGCACAACAATCTGCAGTAGCCATTACAGCAAATTCATAGGGAGCTACGACAGGGGTCAATTCTATTTTGCGTTAGGAGGCTCGACATGCAAAAGCCGAAAAGGAATTTTCTCGGCAAGTTCAGCCGATCGCTGCCGTCATTGATGGTTGGCGTTTTGTTGTTCGCAATGGGCGGTGTAGCGCATGCTGTCAATTATCAATTGACGGTTACCACGACCGGCTCGGGCAAAGTCACTACGAGCCCTCCCGGCATTAATTGCCAACCCGACTGTACCGAATCCTATCCGGCCGGTACGCCGATCACGGGAACGGCGACAGCCGCCGCCGGTTATCGCTTCGCGCGTTGGACCGGCACGTCATGTACGACCGCAACCTGTACGCGAACGCTAAATAGCTCCGCTACGATCGGCGCGGTGTTTGAGCGGATCCCGACGACGACGTACACATTGACGGTTGCCGTGACCGGCACCGGTACGGTGACATCAAGTCCCGCCGGCATTAGCTGCGGCACCGATTGTTCTGAAGCCTACGCGTCGGGCACCGCGGTAACCCTAACGCCGGCACCGGCAACGGGCTATACCTTCGCCGGTTGGAGTGGCTCGTGCAGCGGCACCGGCAGCTGTGTCGTGACGATGTCGGCCGCACGTTCGGTCACCGCCACCTTCAGCCAAGGCACGCCGACCAGTTACTTGCTCTCGGTCAGCAAGACCGGATCGGGTACGGTCACGTCAGCGCCGGTGGGAATTAATTGTGGCAGCGATTGTAGCGAATTGTATGCGCCTGGTACCTCGGTCACGCTAACGGCGACACCAGCAACGGGTTCCACCTTCAGCGGTTGGAACGGCAATGGTATTTCGTGCCTGGGCACCGGTACTTGCGCAATGGCAATGAGCGCCGCCCGCAGTGTTACGGCGACGTTCACATCGACCAGTAGTTCGGCCAATCTCTGCGACGGTCTCGTCATCGACAAGAGTAACCATCCGATGACAGCCCTGACCAAACCGGCGCTGGGACAAACGGTGGTCGATCCGCAATTCGGTACAACGATCCGTCGTATTACCGCTGTCAGCGGCTCCGGCGTTATCAAGCCGGCGTACTCGACGATTCCGGCGTGGAACGCGGATGAGTCGTACCTGATCTTGTACCACACGGGTACGAGCGACAGCGGCCATCATCTGTACAACGGCAAGACCTACCAACACATCAAGCCGCTCGATATTTCGCCGGCCGACCTCGAACAATTCTATTGGCATACGACCGACCCGGATGTGTTGTTCTACGTCAACGGCAACTCGCTGATTCGGTACCACGTCAGCAGCGGTGCGAAAGACGTCGTCAAGACATTCGCGTGCGGCGGCAGTGTCAGCGGCGGTTCCGATCCAATGTTCATGTCGTGGAACTCCGATGTGATCGCGCTGCGTTGCAGCAGTGGCTATGTGTTTACCTATCGCATCAGCACCAATACGGTCGGTACTGCACTGAGTAACGGCGGCGACACCGCACCGCAGGCATCTGCCAGCGGCGCGCTGACGTTCTTTAGCAATGGCAGCGCTGAAGTGCGCGATCTCAACATGAACTACCTGCGCGGCTTGCCCGTCAGCGGCGAAGATCATGCGTCGCTCGGTCGGTTGGCGAGCGGGATGGATACGCACAACGGCGTTTCGTTCGACGGCAGCTATGTCGGTTCGCTGGTGACGAGCGATATGACCAACGGCGCGGCGCGCGTCATTGTCGGACCGGCGACCGGGTATCCGTATCCACCGAGCGGGCATCACATCTCGGCGATAGCGTTTAAGAACCCGGGTTGGGTCGGTGTTTCCATCGTCGGCAATACCAACGGCCAGACGGCGCTCAACAATGAGATCTTGCTCGCCAATACCAATGCCGGCGGGCAAGTGTGTCGCGTGGCGCATCATCGGTCGTACGGCAAGGCTGGGCCGCGCGATTATTGGGCTGAGCCACACGTTGTCATTAGCCCACGCGGTACGCGTCTGTTGTTCGGTAGCGATTGGGGCGGAGGTCAGAGTGTCGATAGCTATGTCATCGAGTTGCCGAGCTATCAACCTTAACGATGCGGCGGACGCTAATGTTTCCCCGTTAATTGGTGAATAACGTAACCCTAAGCCACTCCCCTCTCCCCTTGCGGGAGAGGGGCCGGGGGAGAGGGGTGGTCATACAAAACAGTCTGTATGGTGTTCCCCTCTCCTTGTTTCTTCTTCCGCAAGGGGAGAGGGAGACGTGTTGGATGAGTTCATGGGCGAAGTAACGAGGAGATACTAGCCCGCCGCTATAGCGATGCGGTCCGCCTTTTTTATCGCGTTCATCGACCAAAACCAACAGCTTATTCGTTCCTTCCGCTTTGGCCCGCTCGTCTGTTGCCAGCTTCCATTCGACGCGGACACGCGGTGGCTGTGCTCTTATCAACTGTAATCACCGTGGTCTTTGTCGCCATTAGCATGCACCCACTTTCACAGAGTGGCTAACCACGTACCACGATGAGTACCCGCAGCAGCATTACTACGACGATGCCAAGTTCAGTTTCGCCGGCATCGAGAATCACGGTTATTTCGGCAATCGCGGCGGCGCTGTGGCGGTCGATTCGGCGTCGCATTATCAAGCGACGATCGATGCCTACCGCCGTAAACCGGTGTACGTGGTCGAGGGTAACGGCCTATGGCGCGCGTGTTGGGCACAAGGGCAGGCCGGTTGTTGTAGACCGCGAAGTAGGCATGCGGAGCGGTCCGGCGTCGTGCCGGACCGCTCCGTATTTTTTAGGGCCGTCGCGCGTAGACGACGAATTGCAGATCGATACGGTCTTGCACCTTCAAGGCGCCGCCAACCGCGCTGAACGGTGTAATGCCGAAGTCGGTTTGATTGACGGAGAAATGGCCGCTGACACGCAGGTGGCCGGTGGTTGTTTCAATCTCGACGGGAATTTGTAACGTTCGGGTGACGCCATGCAAGGTGATTTCCGCATTTAACGTGCGATCGTCATTCGGCGTGACGTGAAAGCTCAGGTACGGATAGCGATCCGCTTCCAGTACCTTGTCCAACATGTTACGTCGCGTACCGTCGATATCGTTTTGCGATGGGGTAGAGTCGAAGCCCGCTTCCGCGCGCAATGCCGGCTCGTCGACGGTCAGCGATGCCAGCGGCAGATACAGATCGGCTTGCTGCGGATTGGAATTACGCAGCAACACATAACCGTGCAGATCGCGACTGGCGACAACGTGGTTGTGGCCGAAGCGCGCGAGTGAACCGCCGCGATACACGTGGACCACGGCCTGCGACTGCGCGCTGTCGATCGCCAGTACCGGTTCGCCGCGGGCGATCGCTTCTTGATAAAACGCTTCCGGCAGCGGTGCGGTTGCCGGCTGCTCGATCGGTACGACCGTCGGCTTGGCGCAGGCCGCGGCTAGCGTTGCGAACAGTACGATCGCGCCCGCTTTGCGCCGGTCAACCATGTTTGCGCAGCCCTATTTTAAACTTGAGCTTGATGTTCTGGCCGATCACATCGCCCGCGGCCCATTCGCCGGTACCGACGTTGAAGGCGTTGCGATTGAGCGTCAACTCGCCATCCATCGTTGCGCCGTCGGCAGTCGCTTTCCAATTGAACGGTACCTCCACGTCTTTTTGCACGCCTTTGAGATTCAACGTGCCTTTTGCGACATAACGTCCCGGCGCCACTCGGCGCACTTGCCGGCTCTTGAACTGTGCCTGCGGGAAGCGCTTGCTATCGAACCATTCCGTTCCCTGGACCGCTTCGTTCACTTCGCCACTCGCCATGTCGGCACTGCCGATGGTGACGTTGACTTGGAGTTGTCCGCCCGCCGGCTGCTCAGGTTCGAACTGGGTCAATTGCGTGTCGAATTGTTTGAACACACCCGGTGCCGGTTGGCTTTCATAAGTCGGAATGAATTCCAGCCGGCTGGTTGCCGGATCCATGTTCCAATCGGCGGCCTCGGTCGTTGCCGCCGCCATTACTAGAAATAGGCACAACCAACGGGCTTGGTGCTTCATAGTTTTCGTCCTCGGAACGGCGACATGCGCAGGAGAATATCGTTGTGCTTCACAAAATGATGCCGCAGGGCGGCGGCGATGTGTAGCACGAGCACGATCGATATCGCGATAAATAGCGTCAGGTGCGCTTGTTTGGCCAAGTGCTCGAGTGCTTTGTCGGGGGCGACAATGGCCGGCAGCGGCCATTGCCAGAAGATACGAAAGGGAACGTTAGCGGCGGAGTTGATGATCCAGCCGGTGACGGGTAATGCCAGCATCAACGCGTACAGCAGGAAATGATTGGCACTCGCCGCCGCATGTTCCCAGCGCGGCGCGAAAGCCGGGGCGGCCGGTGTCGGATTGAGCCAGCGCCAAAGTAGGCGTAGCACGACGAGTACGAGTAACAGAATGCCGAGCGACTTGTGCCAGACGTAGAGGTCGAGTTTGGTCGGCGACAGTCGCCAGCTGACGGCGAGCCAGCCGAGAGCGAATTGCGCGAAGATCAACGCTGCCATCGACCAATGCAACAGTTTGGCGATCGCTCCCCAAGAGTAGCGGGTATTGCGTAGCATGCGACGGTTACGCTCGATGTTATTGTCCCGTTAGGTTACCTGGATCGTCGGGACCGCCCAACTTTTTTCGAAACGGCTCGTTGCGGCGTACCGGCGCCAGAGATAAAGCGCGAGCGCACCGACGCCGAGTAGCAACAGCGCAACTATTACCAGCCGGCCGAGCACGGGAATAAATGTGATAACCCAGAGTGCGACTACCGCGACAGCGACGGCGGCAATACGCCAGCCGGTCGTGGCCACACGGTGCTTGCCGATGGCTTTCAACGCCAGCTCGCTGATATAAAAAATCCCTATCAAGAAACCGAACAACAGCAATACCAGATAAAGCGCGAGTACGGTCAGCGCTAGCCAGACGCCGAACAGCGTGGCGAACAGCAAGGCAATCACCAACGGTGTTGCGGCGAATAGCGCCGTGCCGAGACCGATCGATTTCCAAACATTGCCATCAATGACGCGAGCGGCATGGATCGATGCGATTTGTTGCGCGATCGTTACCGTGCCGCCGGCGAGGTAAGTATCTTCATGGACCGTCCCATGGACCACGACCGCGTCGCCGGACTCCTGGGTCGTTATCGGTGCTGCTATCAGCAGAGCGACGACGGCGAGGAAACGGCGGTTAATGACGCGCATATCGATTCCGGTTCGAAGAGGTCCAAACGTATTATCCGAAGCGAAATAGGGCGCCACCAATCGCTAAACTTATGGCTATCGGCCGATAAATCGCCGAGAAAGCAGGACTATTGAGTTCCGAAATGAGAACTATTATCATTTACCCTCCTCGGTCGCCGAGGCCGTCCTGATTACAAAAGAGGAGTTCTCATGAAGTCGAAGCTTGCTGTGTTGTTTGCCGGATTTGCCTTGAGCCTGTCGGTGTCCGCGGCGGATGCGCCGGCGACCGAGTTCACGATTGTCATCAAGAATCACCGCTTCGAGCCTGCTGAAGTCACCGTGCCGGCCGGCAAGAAAGTGAAGCTGGTTGTCGATAACCAAGACGCCACCCCGGAAGAATTCGAGAGCCACGATCTGAAGCGCGAGAAGGTGATCGCCGGCAACACCAAGGCAACCATCGCCATTGGCCCGCTCAAAGCCGGCAGCTACGACTTCGTCGGTGAGTACAACGAAGATACCGCCAAGGGCAAGATCGTCGCGCAATAAGCGAGTCCGCCATGTTCGGTTCCGCCATCATCGTTTTCCGTGAAGTGCTCGAGGCGGCGCTCATCATCGCTATTGTGATGGGTGCCAGCCGCGGCGTTGCCCATCGTGGTCGTTGGGTCGGCGGCGGCATCGGCTTAGGTCTTGCCGGTGCGGTGGTGGTGGCGATATTCGCCGGTGCGATTTCCGAAGCGGTCGAAGGCAGCGGTCAGGAAATCTTCAACGGTGTGGTGTTGCTGGTAGCGGTCGCGATGTTGGCGTGGCACAACGTTTGGATGAGCGCCCATGCCCGCCAGCTCGCCGGCGATATGCGGCGTTTAGGGCATGATGTTAGCGTCGGCGTGAAACCGCTATCGGCAATGCTGATCGTGACGGCGCTGGCGGTATTGCGCGAGGGGTCGGAGACGGTGTTGTTTCTTTACGGCCTGCTTGCCAGCGGCACTGGCGGCACCTCGCTCTTTATCGGCGGTATGCTCGGTCTGGTCGCCGGTGCGATCCTCGGTGTAATGATTTATCGCGGTTTGTTGCACGTGCCGTTGCGGCACTTCTTTAGCGTCACCGGCTGGATCGTGTTATTGCTTGCCGCCGGGTTGGCGCTCAACGCGGCCGGCTTTCTCGCACAGGCAGACGTGTTACCGGTGCTGGCCCCGGAAGTGTGGGACACCTCGCACATCCTGAGCCAGGACAGTGTCGTCGGTCAGTTCCTGCATGTGCTGATCGGTTACAACGATCGGCCGTCGGGTATTCAGCTGGTTTTCTATATCGTTACGTTATTCACTATCCTGGTGCTTACGCGTCTATTCGGCGGCTCGGCGCGCCGGCAGGCACGCACTTCCTCCACCGAACGCGCTGCCTAGCGGGTAGGGCAGTCTGCCGCTCCTGCGGTTATTTTCCAGCAGCGCTACAATGCGCGGCTCGTCGATCACCGGCCGCCACACCGCACGCCATTCATGACACTGCTTTCACTGACTAAGGTCTCGCTGGCTTATGGCCATCATCCGCTGCTGGCGCACGTCGATTTTCAAATCGACGCCGGCGAGCGGGTTTGTTTGGTCGGCCGTAATGGCACCGGCAAGTCCACGTTGTTTCGCGCCATCACCGGCATCGCCACGCCCGACGACGGCGAGATTTGGCGACGCGATCCGTTGCGGGTGGCCCATCTCGAGCAGGAGGTACCGCCTGATACCGATCAAACCGTGTATCAAGTGGTGGCCACCGGCTTGGGCGAGCTCGGCACGCTATTGACCGAGTACCACAATGCGACCCATCACGTCGGCAGCACTAGCGCGTCGCTCGATCACCTGGCGACGTTGCAAACGCGCATCGAGGCGCTCGACGGTTGGAACATCAGCCAGAAAGTGGAAACCGTGCTGAGCCGACTGAACTTGCCGGCCGACAAGCGCCTGGCCGATTGCTCCGGCGGCATTCGTCGGCAGGTGATGTTGGCACGGGCGTTGGTGTTCGAGCCCGACTTGTTGTTGCTGGACGAGCCGACCAACCATTTAGATATCGCCGCGATTACCTGGCTCGAAGAATTTCTGCTGTCGTATCACGGCGCACTGATCTTCATTACCCACGATCGTACTTTCTTAAAGAACCTGGCGACTCGTATCATCGAGCTCGATCGCGGCAACCTCAGCTCGTTCCCCGGCGACTTCGATCATTACTTGCGCAAGAAAGAAGAGATGCTGGAGATCGAGGCGCGCGCGTTCGCCAAGTTCGACAAGAAGCTGGCGGACGAAGAGGTATGGATCCGGCGCGGCGTCAAGGCGCGGCGCACGCGTAACGAAGGTCGGGTACGGGCGTTGCAAGCACTGCGACGTGCGCGCAGTCAGCGTCTCGATGTCCAGGGTAAGGCTAGCTTCGAGCTCGATAGCGGCGCGCAATCCGGCAAGCTGGTAGTGGATTTGCGTAATGTCAGTTTTCGCTACAACGATCACCACATCATTGGGGACTTTTCGACCCACATCCTGCGCGGCGATCGCATCGGCATCGTCGGTCCGAACGGTTCCGGTAAGAGTACGTTATTGAAACTCATCCTAGGTGATTTAGCGCCGACCGCCGGCGAAGTGGTGATGGGGACGCGCTTACAGCTGGCTTATTTTGATCAGCACCGCGGCCAGCTCGACCCGAATAAAACGGTACGGCAAAACTTGAGCGAGGGGCAGGATTACATCTCGGTCAAGGGCCGCTCGCGTCATGTGGTCGGCTATCTCAAGGACTTTTTATTCCCGCCGGAGCGCATCGATTCGCCGGTGAAGGCGCTGTCCGGCGGTGAGCGCAACCGTTTGCTGTTGGCAAAGATTTTTACCCAATCGGCCAACATGATGGTGCTGGACGAGCCGACCAACGATCTGGATGTCGATACGCTCGAGCTGTTGGAAGATTTGTTGGCGGACTACGAGGGTACGTTGCTGTTGGTGAGTCATGATCGTACGTTTCTCGACAATGTCGTCACCAGCACCCTAGTTTTTGAGGGTGACGGCCGCGTTGGCGAATACGTCGGCGGTTACGAAGATTGGCAGCGTTACAAGGCGTCGCGTCCATCGGCGCGCGCACAAGCGCCACGGTCGGCGAGTGTTACCGCGGTGGTTACCGCATCGGCATCACCGAGCAAGCCGCGCAAGCTGTCTTACAAAGAACAGCGCGAGTTGGAGACCTTGCCGGCGAAAATCGAGTCGCTCGAAGCCGAGCAGGTTCGGCTGCACGCGGCGGTCGCTGATGCCGGGTTTTATCAACAGTCCGGCGAAAAAATTGCAGCGACATTGACACGGCTAGAGGCGATTACCAGCGAGCTGGAGTTCTGCTATAGCCGTTGGGAAATTTTAGAATCGCAGATTGCCGCGCCCGGCAGCTAAGGCGCGCGCACGGTGCCGGGGATGACTTGATAAAAGCCGTTTGCCTGTACTAACTCAATCGGCGTATCGAATAACTCGCTGAGATTTTTGCGAGTCAGAATTTCCTGCTTCGCGCCTTCGCCAATAATCACGCCGCGCTTCAACATCAGCACGTGCGTTACTTCCGGCGGTATCTCGTGGATATGGTGCGTGACGAGAATCAGTGTTTTGCCGGCGCGCATCAGATCGCGAATGATCTGCAGATATTGAAAACATCCTTTGATGTCGAGGCCGCTAGTAGGTTCGTCCAGTAGCAGCGTTTCCGGATCGTTCACCAGTGCCCGACCGAGCAGGAACCGGCGCTGCTCGCCGGTCGACATCGTTGCAAAAAATTTATCCTTGAGCGCATCGATACCGAGCATGCGCATGACGTGTTCCGCACGGGCGCGCTGGTCAGGGCTGAATTGTTGATGCGGCCAGGTATCAATGCTGGCGTAGTAGCCGGACAAGATCACATTGATGCCGCGTGCATGTCCGGCGTAGTGCTGCTGGAGATCGTGCGAGACGATGCCGAGATGCGCGCGCAGTTCCCAGACGTTCCAGGTCTCTTGTCCGAACAGTCGGATATAACTGTCCTCGTTCGGTCGTGGATAAAGCTCGCGTGCCAATAACTTCAACAGCGTTGTCTTGCCGGCCCCGTTGGGGCCGAGGATGACGGTATTGCGCCCCCGAACCATTTCCAGCGACAGTTTGTCGAACACCTGCGTCTCGTCGCGATAGGCCGAGACGTTTTTGAATTCGATGATTTTTTGCACGATGGATATACGACCGCGTTATCCCGGCGGCCATTGCAAGCGGCGTCCGCCGAGCAGGTGTAGATGAATGTGGAATACGGATTGGCCGGCGTCGAGATTGCAGTTCATGACGGTACGGTATCCGCCGTCGGCCACGCCGAGCTCACGGGCGAGGCGCTGCGCGGTCAAGGTTAATTGGCCGATGAGCGCCGCGTCTTGCGGCTGTAGATCGTTCAACGTAGCGACATGGCGCTTGGGAATAACAAGCACATGGACCGGCGCCTGCGGATTGATGTCGCGAAACGCTAGCATGGCATCGTCTTGGTAAACGATGTCCGGTTTAATGGCACCGGAAACCATCTTACAAAAGAGGCAATCGTTGGCCATAGTAGGCTCCTCGTTGGACCGGCAGAACGGGTTGCCGAGAGGATAGTGCCTCGGCGGTGGACGTGGAAGCCGGAGGCGTCATTCCGACGATCGTGGTTTAAAATAGGGCGAGGCCATTCCTAAAAAACGAGTTGGAGGTTGTAGAGATGCCGATGGAAGAAGACCCCGTAGTGGGGGCGATGTATCAAGATTCGGAAGGCCTCGCCTTCGAGATTCTGTCGTTTAATGAAGATGAAGGCTTGATCGAAATTCAGTACGAAGACGGCGATGTCGATGAGATCGATATCGATGCCTGGTATGAGTTGGATCTAGAGCCGTTGAAGCCCGGTGCTTGGAAGAACGCCGACGAGGACGAAGCGGAAGAAGAGGAGGAGGAAGAGGAAAAGCCGGCGCGCGGAAAGGCCGAAGACGAAGATGATGACGACGACTTCGATGAGGATACCGACAACGAAAACGGTGAGCAGGAGTAAGGATCGCTAGTCACAACGCGCCCGCCGCCAGGCGGCGGGACAGCAAGTACCGGGTATATAAAAAAAACGAAAAGTACGACGGGGAAATTCTGACTGGGGAGGAGCGAGCCGCCTCCTCCCCGCTAAATCCAGTTGGTCAGACCATATCCTTCAATGTCTTGAGCGGCTGTACCTTCACGACGTTACGCGCCGGTTTGGCCTTGAACATGACTTCTTCTTTGGTGAAAGGGTTGATGCCCTTGCGTGCGGGAACCGCAGGCTTTCTGACAACCTTGACTTTCATCAGACCGACGACATTGACGATGCCCGGGCCTTTTTTCAGATCGCGTGCCATCAAATCGGCCAGCGAATCGAAGACGGCGGCGACGTCTTTGCGCTTAAGACTGGTCTTCTCGGAGATGTAGTTCAAGATCTCAGATTTGGTGGTTGGCTTTTGTCCGGCTGTTGCCATGTATTGCACTCCTAAGTGGCAGTTGGAAAAGGTGCATTAACCTAGCAGTAATTTACCGAAAAAAATAGCGTCTTTTAAGGTGTATGCCTCGTTTTACAAGAGCGGCTACGAGTCGTCCGACCGGTTGCTAGGGTGCCGATCGAAGGGTGCTCGAACGAAACTAATTCGCGGAATTAAAAAAAATTTCTCCCGGATGGGCTCCCTGTTAGAACACGGACGGAGGTGTGGTGTGATGCCGGTCCAGGAACCGACCGACGTATATTTGGCGACGACGGTCGCCGACGATTTTAGGCGATATACACTAGTTTTATACGGGAACCGCTATAATGCGCGCTGCTTTGGGCTCGACGAGCCCAATCCCAGAAGCTTTCGGGAGTACCAAATTTATGCCGATCTATGAGTACAAATGTGCCGACTGTGGCCACCAACTCGAGTCCATCCAAAAGATTAGTGATGAACCGCTGACGGATTGCCCCGAGTGTGGCAAGCCGGCGCTGAAGCGGTTGCTATCGGCCGCTGGATTTCAATTGAAGGGCAGCGGTTGGTACGCGACCGATTTCAAGAATAGTGGTAAGAGCGGTAAGAAGGAACAGAAGGCCGACAAGAAAAAAGACGAATCGTCTTCTTCATCCTCGAGCGAGGGCGGCAGTAGCGCCCCGGAGAAGAAGGCATGCGGCGGTGGCGGCGAGTCCCCTTGATGCAGGCGCTGCGGCGGTATCTGATCGCCGGCCTGCTAATTTGGGTGCCATTGGGGGTTACACTCCTCATCATTAAGTTGCTGGTCGACACGATGGACCAGACGTTGCTGCTGTTGCCGGAGCATCTACGGCCAGCGGCGTTGCTCGGGGTTCACATCCCCGGGCTGGGTATCGTGTTGGCAGCATTCGTTATCATCGGCACTGGCGTGATCGTTGCCAATCTGTTCGGCAAGCAGATGCTCGATTGGGGCGAGACCCTGTTGGGTCGCATTCCGCTGGTGCGTACTATTTACGGGTCGGTGAAGAAGCTGACCGAGACGCTGTTCAGCGGCAGCGGCAAGTCGTTTCGCAAGGTGGTGTTGGTCGAATATCCGCGTAAGGGCATGTGGAGCTTCGCGTTCCAAACCGGTCCCGGCGTTCAGGAGTTGGAACGCTTGACCGGCAAACAGATGGTGAACGTGTTCATTCCGACCACGCCTAACCCCACCTCCGGTTTTGTATTGGTAGTACCGCTCGAGGAAGTCATCGAGCTCGACATGTCGGTAGACGAAGGCTTAAAACTGATCCTGTCGATCGGTGTGGTCACGCCGGATAATAAGCGCGCCGACGCCATCGTTTAATCGTTTAGGCGCCTTTCCTTTCAACGTATTTTATCATTGTCATTACATTTACCCATGCGCACTCATTTTTGTGGAGAAATCGACCAGTCGCTCATCGGCCAACAAGTGGCTCTGTGTGGTTGGACCCATCGTCGTCGCGATCACGGTGGCGTGATTTTTATCGACCTACGTGATCGTACCGGTTTGGTCCAGTCGGTATTCAATCCCGAAAATGCGCCGGTATTCGCCAGCGCCGAAGGCGTGCGTAGCGAGTACGTATTGCGGGTCGTGGGTACGGTGCGCAAGCGGCCGGCCGGCACCGAAAATACGAATTTGCGCACCGGTCAGATCGAAGTGGCGGTGAGCTCGATCGAGATCCTCAATCGCTCCGAGGCGTTGCCGTTCCAGCTCGATGAAACCGATGTCGGCGAGCAAGTGCGGTTGCGTTATCGCTACCTCGATCTGCGGCGCGAGTTCATGCAAAAGAACTTGCTGCTGCGCGCCAAGGTTGTGCGCACGTTGCGCCAGTATCTGGAAGCGCGCGACTTCACGGAAATGGAAACGCCGATGCTCACCAAGTCCACGCCCGAAGGCGCGCGCGACTATTTGGTACCGTCGCGCACGCATCCCGGCCATTTCTTCGCGTTGCCGCAGTCGCCGCAATTGTTCAAACAGATTCTGATGATGGCCGGCTTCGAGCGTTACTATCAGTTCGCGCGTTGCTTCCGCGATGAAGACTTGCGCGCCGATCGCCAGCCGGAATTCACCCAGCTCGATATCGAGACGTCGTTCCTCGACGAGCAGGGCGTGACTGAGTTGATGGAAGAGATGATTCGACAGCTCTTCAAGAGTGCATTGGGCGTCGAGTTACCGAAGCCGTTTCTGCGGTTGCCGTATGCCGAGGCGATGCGGCGCTTTGCTTCCGACAAGCCCGACCTGCGCATTCCATTGGAGCTGGTCGACGTCGCCGATCTCGTCAAAGGTTGTGACTTCAAAGTCTTTGCCGGTCCGGCGAATTCACCGACCGGTCGCGTGGCGGCGTTGCGCCTACCGAAAGGCGGCGAGTTGCCGCGTAGTCAGATCGACGGCTATACCGCCTTCGTCGCTCAATACGGCGCGAAGGGGTTGGCGTATATCAAGGTCAACGAAATTGCCAAGGGTCGCGATGGTCTGCAATCGCCGATCATCAAGTTTCTGTCGGATGACGCCGTCGCCGGTATTCTGCAGCGCACCGCCGCCGCCAACGGCGATCTTATTTTCTTCGGCGCCGATACCGCCAAGGTGGTGAACGATGCGCTCGGCGCGTTGCGCTTGAAGCTCGGTCAAGATCTCGGCCTGGTCGAGGCCGGTTGGCGGCCGTTGTGGGTCGTCGATTTCCCGATGTTCGAGTACGACGCCGATGCCAAGCGCTGGGTGGCGTTGCACCATCCATTCACCGCGCCGAAGGCTGACGACGAAGCGCTGCTCGAGCAAAATCCCGGTGCCATGATCGCGCGTGCTTATGACATGGTGCTGAACGGTTCGGAGATCGGTGGCGGGTCTATTCGTATTCACCGCACCGATCTGCAAGAGCGCGTGTTCGCCGCGCTCGGTATCGGCTCGGAAGAGGCGCATGCCAAGTTCGGCTTCTTGCTCGAGGCGCTCAAGTTCGGCGCGCCGCCGCATGGCGGTATCGCTTTCGGTATCGATCGCATCGTTGCGCTGATGGCGGGCGTCGAATCGATTCGCGATGTGATTGCGTTCCCGAAGACGCAGAAGGCGTCATGCTTGATGACGTCGGCGCCGAGTGTGGTCGACGATGTGCAGTTGCGTGAGTTGCATATTCGGACGCGGTTGCCGGTGGGGGACAAGCCGGCGTCGTAGATGAATCGCCCCGTAGGGGCGATGCTGGTCGATGTAATAAATTCCAATCAGCGGGATGCTCCGCCCCGCAGCCCAGGGTGACTTTTCTTTGCTTGTGCAAAGAAAAGGAACCAAAAGAAAGCACCCCCCGGGGTGGCGCAAAACCTTCCTGCGCTTCTCACTTTTGGCGGCTAACTATGTCTGGCACAACACATCCCTGTGTTGAGCCAGACGCGCGCCTCCTGCGCGCTCGAGGCCAAAAGCTCCGATGCTCGGAATGCGCCACACGGGGATTAACAGCAACGGCAACGGCAACCGCAACTACAACTACAACGGCAAAAGCCCATTTCACTCACCCCCCACCCTAACCCTCCCCGCTAGGGCGGGGGAGGGAATGCGCTTTACGTAAGTGCGCCGAGAACTTGCATATTCATGGCCGCTGGTTGCGATGAAGCCGTTGTTGGTGCTATCAAGGCGAGTACGACTAAAGGCAATGCAGTTGTAACGAACCGAGCGGCGAAATGCTTGACACCCTCAATGGCGCCGGGCACAGTGCGGTCATGTTGCCCGATTATTCCGCATTTATTAATTCCTCGTGGCTGTGGCTGAAAATTCTTCGGCCGCGGCTGTCTGTGCTGATTTAGTTTTTCAACCATCAACCAGAGCAACCGCGGATCTCGCGCGGTGCACTGTGTTGCCGATGTTCGGGATCCGCCTACAAAACCGGAGGATTCCGTGACATCACCTGACCGACATCGAACAACTTCGCGTGACATTACCCTGGGCGTAGCGCTGGCAGCGTTTGCGGCCGTCGGTTTCTCGGCCAAGGGTATATTGGCCAAGCTGATTTATGCGCACGATCCGGCGATCGATGCCATTACCGTCATCAGCCTGCGCATGTTGTTCTCATTGCCGCTGTTCGTGGTGATCGCTTGGTATGTCGGCCGTGGGCAGCGGGCGATGACGTTGACCGGCGGCGAATGGATTCGAGTCATCGTGCTTGGCATGCTCGGTTACTACGTTGCTTCATTCCTCGATTTTTGGGGCTTGCGGTATTTGTCGGCAAGCTTGGAGCGGTTGGTGTTGTATCTCTATCCGACCATGGTGGTGCTGTTATCGGCGCTGCTCGAGCGCCGGCCGATACGGGGTGCCGATGTCGGTGCGTTGGTGCTGAGCTATGCCGGCATCGGTGTTGCCGTCGGCGGTGAAGTGACGCTCGCGAGCCGTCATCTCCTGCTAGGAACGGCATTGGTATTAGCCAGCGCGGCTACCTTCGCCGTATTTATGGTACGCAGTGGCCGATTGATCGTGCGCCTTGGTTCGTTGCGTTATACCGCGTACGCAATGATCGCCGCTTGCGGTGCAACATTGGCGCATTTTGCTGTGGCGCATGACGTCGCCGTGCTGATGCATGTCGATGCGTACGTGTACGGAGTGCTGGCGACGATGGCGTTGTTCTCGACAGTATTGCCGGTGTTTTTTATGACCGCTGGAATTCGGCGGTTGGGCGCCGCGCGTACGTCAATCGTCGGTGCTGTCGGCCCGATCGCTGCTTTAGTGTTCGCGCATTGGTTGCTCGACGAGGCGTTAACGCTGTTGCAGCTTATCGGTGCGGTGTTAGTACTGAGTGGGGTGGTGGTGTCGAGCATGAAGCGCGACGAGCGCGTAAAGTTGCCGAAGGAAGTGGCGACCTAAGGTTGGGCGTATTGCGGTGTGCCGACGGTTTCAAAAAAATCGTTCAAGCGTTTGCCCACTTCCGGCGCAAAGCGTTGATCTTCGGCCTGGAGGTTCTGAATGCGATCGATGCGAAAGTTGCGGAAGTCATTACGTAACTCGCACCAGGCGATCAGCGACCACACCTTGCCCCAGTAACACAGGCCGAGCGGCCGTATTTTACGGGTACTGGTTTTTTGTTCGACGTCGAGGTAGTCCATACGCAGCAGGCGCTGATCGGCAATGGCGCGGCGGAGCTCGTCGAGCCGTTGCAATGTGCTTGGGTCGAAGTGGAAATCGGGGACGAACAGCGGTGTATGCTCGAGCGTTCGCTGCATTGTCGCTGGTAGCGCGGCGGCGATGCGTGCCAATGCATCGCGCGCTGAATCGCCGAGCGCACCACCGACCCAGGCTTCGACCATGCGCGCGCCGAACACCAGCGCTTCGATTTCCGGATGGGTAAACATCAGCGGCGGCATATCGAAGCCACGCTTCAGCGTATAACCGACGCCGGCTTCACCCAAGATCGGTACCCCCGAGAGCGATAAGTCCTGGATGTCGCGATAGATCGTACGTTCGGACACCTCCAGCCATTCGGCCAATTGCCGTGCCGTCGCCAACCGCCGGCCACGGAGGTAGGTCACGATTTGAAACAGGCGGTCAGCGCGACGCATAGCACCGTCGA
Source organism: Gammaproteobacteria bacterium (assembly GCA_016199745.1). Lineage (NCBI taxonomy): Bacteria > Pseudomonadati > Pseudomonadota > Gammaproteobacteria > Gammaproteobacteria bacterium. Next base: position 33,264 of record JACQFZ010000031.1, on the reverse strand, counting down.
GCATTGCATGGCCGTCGCCTCGAGGCAAAGGTGATATCTCGCCGAGGCGCCCGTTAGACCGGCCATATAGACGTCCTCGCAAACATACTTACCGACTATTGCTTCCGGCGCCGTTACCGGGCGATGCTAACGCCGACAACACAAGGAGGAAGGGAATGAACTTTCTGGTAATGAGCTGGGCGGTATTTGCGGTCGGCGCAGGTATGCTGCTGTTCTTCGTGTTCAAGCGCATTCAAGGCGCGACCGCCCCGCAGATTACGGCGATGTTGTTCCCGCCGATCATTTTGATGTTGGCGGCACTGTTTGCGCCCAATCTCACGGCTTTAAAAGTCAGCGCCGAAGGTTTTCAGTTCGATCTCGGCGTCGCCAAGGCGGCGGCGGCCGAAGCGGTCGAGAAAGAACCGGCGATCGCCGAGGCGGTTACCGCCAAGAAAGGGCAGGAGGCGGTCACTAGTGCACGCGAGCAGATAATGGCGGCCAAGAATTGGGAAGACCTGCGACAGGTCATGCCGTTCGAGCGCAAGGACGGCACCATCGTGTTTTATCCTAGAGCCGATGTGCCGGTGGAAGTGAAGCCGATAGAGAACGGAGCGGTCGGCGATCGTTTTTCGGTCAACATCAAAGCCACCGATCCAAACTGGCGCCGTCGGTTGACCGCGAAATCGGCGGCACGACAACCGGCATCGGCAACGCCGAGTTATCCGTAAAACCCGCAACCGATGTAAATCGACAAGCCGATGTAGGCGATCAGGACTGCCGCAAACCAAAAACCAGCGGAAGCGCGCAGCGCTCGCCGGTTCCAAAAACGAATTCGCCGGCAACGACGGGCTAGTGCCGGATCCAGCGCCCGTGGTCGGCGGGCGCACCAGACCAGCCATGTCGCCACGGCGAGTAGTGCGCCGGAACTGATGAAGGCGGCGTTCTTGTCGATACGCGAAGGTTTGAGTAGCGGCAACGTCGATGACAGCGACGTAGCTTGGGTGGAGAATCCGAGCATATCGAGCAATGTCGGCAGGGCGTAAGCAAACATAGCAAGTGCCGACGCGCCGAGGCTGAACCAGCTCAGCACAGCCGCGCGCAGTTGCGGGCGTAACGCCATATATATGTCTGGGTGCACGCGCATCGCTCCTTAATTAATAACAACTAACCCGAATCTATGGGCGGTCAAGCCGATTACTGCGAATGCTTCCATTCCGAGGTCTAGGTGACGGTTTTGCGACGCGGTGGAGGTGGGAAAGTCTCTCCCCGCCGAACGGGGAGAGGTCAAGGTGGGCGCAACAATTACGGCCTGTTCTTGTACTCCGCAATCTTTTCTTTCAGCTCGGAATATTCGTTGCATGGAAAGAAGCAAAGTTTATCCAGCGCCGCCAGTTGCTCCTCCGCCTTTGCCACGTTGCCAACCATTAAATAGGCTTCGCCGACGTATTCGTGCGCGCCGCGGTGTTTGGGATTAAGCGCCAATGCGCGATCGTAGTGTTTGAAGGCGGCATCCATATTTTTACGGTTGCGTTCGCTATACCCGAGCAGGTTGTGGATGTCGGCATTCTTTTCGTCTTTGGCGACGGCGGTATTGAGCAGCGTTACGGCCTTGTCCCAATCTTTGACTTGGATCGCTTTCAAGGCATTGGCGTAATCCGGGTCGGACGGCTGCGCGTCATATTTTCCTTCGCCGCTGGAAGCTGTCGCCAGTATCGGTGCGAGCAACGTAAGTCCCATGGCCAGGGCAACAACGGTAGAGCGAGTAACGATAGACATAAATCCTCCAGGTTGGGTTTCAGTGAGTGACAACCGAACATACGAAGTACCGTGGCAAAAGGATTCAACTTAATGTCCGCAGAAGACTAAGGGGAGCGCCGCCATCGGTTGAGCGCAAACCGCAACGATTGCCTTGTGGGTGCGGCCCGGTTTATTCTGTACGCCACGCTGGTTTGTCAGCGTCCCGCCCGCGGGAAGGGCTGCGCCCAACAAACGTCGCTGCAATCGAACGATTTCCTTGCATCCTGAAGAGCGGGCTCGGGATCCTCAAGGAGGTCGTATGTTGTTCAATCTTGCCGCGCTGCGCGAGCAGCGCACGTCGTTATCCCAGTTTTTCTATGAATTTGCCGCGGACGATCCGCGGCGGTTGGATCATCTTTCGCTCGAGCAACAGAAGAAACGCGCTAAGGAATTGCTGCGCCAGCTGCATGCCGGCGATCCGCCGGCGCTGGTACGCGCCGCCGGCGTATTAGGAGCGCAAGCCAACGCCGAGCGTGCTCGATTGAGCGACGCGCAGCTCGTCATCGCCCGCGAGCATGGTTTCAGCCAATGGACCGGATTCAAGGCGCACATCGAACAAACGCAGATCGCGCGCGCGGCGGTAGCAACCGGTACGCCAACCTCGCTCGATGACGAGCGCACGCTCCACATTCGTTGCGGCAGCGATATCACGCACGCGCTGGCGATCGGCGGGTTCTCCGGCGACTTTCTCGCTTTTCCGGATCCCTATATCGAAGGACCGGTACCGAAGACGGAATCGCGCGAGGTATTCGTGCGCGTTCGATCGCAGTATTTGGCGGAATTCGCCAGCGAGTCCGCGGAGTATTTCTTCGATCGTATTAATGCCGACTTCACCGTACTCGATCGGGCGAAGGAGTATTCGTTTGTGAACTTGTGGTTCGAGCACGACTCGTACGATCAACTCATCCTCGCGCGGCTGCTCGATTATTTCAGCGAGATCGATCGCCGGCCGCCGCGGCTGCGGCTTATCAGCGTTACGCATTTTCCCGGCGTCAGAATATTCAACGGTATCGGTCAGCTGCCGCCGGAAGCCCTGCGCGTGCTTTGGGATCAGTTCACCGACGTCACCGATGCCCAGTTCGAGTTGGGACGCCGCGCCTGGGACGCCATCACATCGCCGACGCCGGAGCTGTTGGCGGCGCTGATCAACACCGGCACGCCGGCACTACCGACCATGGCCAAGGCGCTCGTTCGTCATCTTCGGCAATTGCCCTCGGTTGAAAACGGTTTGAACTTGACCGAACAATTGACGCTGCAAATAGTGGCCGACAAGGGCGCGATGAACGCCGCCCGCTTGTTCGGTTGGTACTGCAATCACTATGAGCCACTGCCGTTCATGGGCGATACGAGTTACTGGCGAGTGATTTCCGGTTTGGCCAAAGCACCGCAGCCGGCGTTGATCATCGACGAGCAGGGCGACGGGCCGAAAAATTGGCAAGTGGAATTGACGCCGCTGGCACAAGATCTCTTGCATCATCGCGCCGATTGGCTCGCGCTCAATCCGGTGCAGTGCTGGGTCGGTGGTATCAAGATAGATCCGCGCGAACCGGCGCACTGGCGCTGCGATGCGGTCGGCAATGTGGTACGGCGAGTTGCTGGTAGTCGCCAGTAATGCCACATGCCGAATACAACAGATCTATTGGGAACTTTTACCGATTAAAAATTTACCCGCCCAGTAAACGCCCCGTCGACCACTAAGTTAGCGCCGGTCGTAAACGACGATGCCGGGCTCGCCAAGAATACGGCAGCATCGGCGATCTCTTGCGCCGTGCCCATGCGTCCGGTCGGATTCTGCGCGAAGTATTTCGCGTACATGTCCGGCATATAACGCTCGACGTTGTGCCAAAAACCTTCTTTGAAGTAAATCGTCCCCGGTGAAATCACGTTGGCGCGGATATGTTTTGCCGCTTGGCGGCGGGCGACGCCTTTAGCGTAATGAACCAGCGCCGCCTTCAACGCGCCATAGGCCGACTCATGTTCGGCATAGCTGGCCGCCGCCGAGGAAATGATCACGATCGCGGCATCGCCCGATGCGCTGGCGGCACGTTCGAGGAACGGTGTCGCCGCCTCGACCGACCGTACCGTGCCCATGAGATCGACGTCGATGCTGCCCTGCCAATCTTGTTCGCTATTCAATACCCCGAACGCGGTGGCGTTGGCCACCAGGATGTCGATACCACCGAGCGCCTCGCCGGCGCTGGTGATCCAGCCCGTCAGTGCGGCACCGTCGGCGACGTCGATAACGCCGCCGACGGCGTCAACACCTGTGCGTTTCAGCGCGGCCACCGTTTCGCCGACTTGATTCGGATCGCGCGCGCAGATGCCGACGCTCGCGCCTTCGGCCGCCAGTGTTTCGGCAATGGCGCGGCCGATGCCGCGGGTCGCGCCGGTGACGATTGCCTTCTTGCCCTTGAGCTTGAGATTCATGGTTTATCCTTTTTTGAGTTGCAATTTAATTTGCTCCGCGGCACGCTCACTGAAAGCCGTTGTCGCGCACGCCAACGACAATAGAAATAAGCGCGAGCACACACAATGACGCACCGTCCATGTTTATGGTCTATCCGTCCACAGAGCTGAAACGTGCATGGATCCACTGACCGATCTCTTTACCGCTTTGCGCGTCGAGTCCGCTGGCTACGCGCGTGTCGAAGCGAGCGCGCCTTGGGGCTTGAGTTTCATTGCGTTTCAGCATGCGAAGTTTGGTTTGGTATTGCAGGGAAGTTGTTGGCTGGCGGTGGATGGTGTGGCGCAGCCGGTGCAGTTGGTGCAAGGCGATTGCTATTTGTTGACGCGCGGTAACGCTTTCACTTTGCGCGATCAACCGCGTACACGCACCCGTCGCTTTGGCGACGTGCTACGGCAGAACACCGGCGAGGTAGTTCGCTGCGGCGGCGGTGGTGCGCCGACGGTAATTATCGGTGGCCGTTTTATTCTGGAAGGCCCAAGCAGCAAATCGGTGACGAGCTTGCTGCCGCCGTTGATTCACATCCGCGCGAGCGAGCGCCGTACGCGCGCCTTGGCAACGACGCTGCAATTTTTAGAAATAGAGGCGCGGGCACCGACACTCGGATCGAAGCTGGTGATCAACCGCTTGGCGGATATTCTGTTCGTGCAAGCGATTCGAGCGTATGTCGAGTCCGATGAGCGTGAGGATAGCGGTTGGCTCGGCGCCTTGGCCGATCACCACATCGGTGCGGCGCTGCGGCTGTTGCACGAACAAACCGAGCAGCCGTGGACCATGGAGTCGCTGGCTGCCGCCGTCGGCATGTCGCGCTCGGCGTTCGCCTTGCGCTTCAAGCAATGGGTCGGCGAAGCACCGATCGAATACTTAACGCGTTGGCGTATGTATAAAGCGGGGCGGTTGTTGCACGAGAGCGATATGAAACTCGCCCGCGTAGCGAACGCGGTGGGTTATGACTCCGAGGGTGCGTTCAATAAAGCGTTCAAGCGGGTGTTAGGAGTGACGCCAGGCGAATATCGGCGCAACAGCAATTAACAAATTCCCCGCTCCCGCACGGGAGCGGGGACCTTCGTTATCCTAATAAACTGCGCAACATCCACGCCGTTTTTTCGTGCACTTGCATGCGCTGCGTCAACAAATCCGCCGTCGGTTCATCGCTGACTCGATCTACCGCCGGGAACAGCGAGCGCGCGGTCCGCACTACCGCCTCTTGGCCTTCGACCAACTTGCGAATCATCGTGTCCGCGTTCGGTACGCCGGTTTCTTCCTTGATTGAGCTTAGCCGCGCGAACTCACCGTAGGTCCCGGGCGCCGGGAAGCCGAGAGCGCGAATGCGTTCGGCGATTTGATCCACCGCCAGTGCCAACTCGGTGTACTGCTTTTCGAACATGAGGTGCAATGTTTCGAACATCGGACCGGTCACGTTCCAGTGAAAGTTGTGCGTCTTCAAGTAAAGCGTGTACGTATCCGCCAGTAACTTACCGAGGCCGTCGGCGATTTGGCGACGGTCGTTTTCATTGATGCCGATGTTGATATCCATTACTGCCTCCTTCCCACTCGGGAGATCACTCGATTAGCCGGCTAATGTGCCGAGGCCCTTCACGGTCGCCGCTAAGCGCGCCAGGTCGTGAATTTTGTCGGCGCTGACGCCGGCGTTGCGCAACACTTGCTCGTGCGAGCGGATGCAATTTTCGCAGCCGTTCAACACCGATACGGCGAATGCCAGCATTTCAAAACGTTCCTTGCCGAGTACCGGCTTCGACAACGACGTCATGCGCAGGCCGGCGGTGCGGTAGTCGTCGTCCTTGCCGAGCATATGGCGGAAGCGGTAGTACGTGTTGAGCATCGCCATGATGGCGGCGCTTTCGGCCGCTTCCTGTATCTGCTCCGGCGTCAGTTCGAGTTGCCGCAATTGCTCGCGGGCGAAGCCGATGAGCAACGCGTCTTGTACCGAGCTGGCGGTGGCGAGCAGTGCCAGCAACACCTCTTCGCGTGTCAACGCGCCTTCTTCGAGGAGGCGTTTAAGGTTCAGCTTTAGATCGCGCGCGATCGTGGTTTGCGATGCGGGTAGCACCGTGTCTAAGTCGTAACTTTGCGTGGCCGTTTCCATTTTCGCTCCGTTTGAACCCACCCCCACCCTTTCCCCTCCCCCTGAGGGGGAGGGGAAGTTGGAAGAAAAGAATTTTTATTAAGCGACCTTCAACGTGTCTTGCCCTTTCTGCCAATTGCACGGGCACAGCTCGTCGGTCTGTAGCGCATCCAGCGTGCGCAATACTTCTTTAACGTTGCGGCCGACACTCAGATCGTTGACGCTAACCCAGCGGATCACGCCGTCCGGATCGACGATGTAGGTCGCACGCAACGGGATCTTGTCGGTCGGGTGCAGCACGCCGAGCGCCTCGCTCAATTCCTTTTTGTTGTCGGCCAACATCGGGTAGCCCAGCGACTTCAGGTCCGGATGGTGTTGCCGCCATGCCAAATGGACGTATTGGCTATCGGTACTGACGCCATAAACTTCGGTATCGCGTTCGCGGAATGCCTTCAGTTCTTTGTTGAATTCGGCGATTTCGGTCGGGCAAACGAAAGTGAAATCCAGCGGCCAGAAGAACACGACCGCCCACTTGCCGGCGAGATCGGCACTGCCGATGGTTTTGAATTCCTTGCCGCTCTCGATCGAGACGCAGGCCGGCACCGAGAACTCGGGAAACTTCGCTCCAACTCCAAGAATACGTGACATCGATAAGCTCCTTACTGACTGAGGTTGATTAGCATTGACGCCTGAATCATGGGCTACGGCGCTTGATTAATCCAAGTGATTAAAGCTATAAGATTGATAGGAACTGCTTATGAATATCGCCGGACTCAATTTACGGGATTTAACCTACGTCGTTGCGGTAGCGCAGCACGGTCACTTTGGTAAAGCGGCCAAAGCTTGTTACGTCAGCCAGCCGGCGCTGAGCAGTCAGATCAAGAAGATCGAGGAGCTGCTCGGCGTGACGATCTTCGAGCGCAGCAATCGCAGCGTCGCCGTCAGCGATGTCGGCCATGCGATCGTGCAACAGGCGCGCATCGTGCTTGAAGAAGCGGAGAAGATTTTCAGTCTCGCTAAGACGACGACCGAGCCGTTGGCCGGTCCGCTTCGGCTCGGTGCCATTGCCACGCTCGGGCCGTATCTTATGCCGTACCTGCTTAGCCCATTGCGCCAGGCGTTTCCGCAGTTGGAGCTAATTTTGAAGGAGGGGCTGACTGATGGGCTACTGGCGCAGCTGCGCGCCGGCAACCTCGATGCCATGCTGGCGGCGCGCACGTTCGACGAAGACGGGCTGACGGTCATCCCGTTGTTCAAAGAGCCGTTTCTGTTAACCGCACCGAAGAATCATCCATTGGCCGGCAAGAACCCGCTGACCGTGCACGACCTGCGCGCTGCCGATATGGTTCTGCTTGAGGATGGTCATTGTTTACGCGATGAAACACTCGCGTTTTGTCCGGCAAATAGTCGCGGACATATTAAGGAATTCCATGCGACTAGCTTGGAAACGCTGCGCCATTTGGTCGCGTCTGGCGCCGGCTATACGCTCATGCCGATGCTGGCGGTGAACCAGGATGAACGTCTCAAGGGATTGGTGCGTTATCGTCGGCTCGGCGGTAAAGAGGCCGGCCGTACGATCGTGCTCGTTTGCCGCGAACGCTTTTCGCGCAAACGCGATGTGTTGGCGCTGGCCGATTTCATCCGCCGGCATCTACCGAAAACGTCGATCGAAAAATTGACGGTGACCGCGGCTTCGTGAGTTTGCGCTACACTGCCAGCCGCGAATTAAGGAAGGGAGTAACGCGTGAGCCAAAAAAAGCGCAATCCATTTCTTGTGATCGGCGGCGTGTTGAGCCTGATCGGCAGCCTGCTCCATATCGGCATCATCGTCGGCGGTCCCGCTTGGTATCGCTTCTTCGGTGCCGGCGAGCAGTTGATTGCGCTTGCCGAGGAAGGCTCGGCGATTCCTAATATCGTTACCTTTGCGATCGCCCTCTTGTTATTCGTTTGGGCGTTGTACGCTTTTTCCGGCGCCGGTTTGATTCGTCGGTTACCGTTGCTCCGAACGGCGTTGGTCGGCATCGCGTTTATCTATCTGTTGCGCGGCTTGGCGATTATTCCGGCATGGTTCGCGACAGCGGATGATGCCGACCCGTTCTTGCTATGGAGTTCGTTGATCTGTCTGGTTTACGGGTTGTGCTACGCCATCGGCGCTAAGCAAGTATGGTGCGAGCGCGCGCTGATCGGGCGTTGTTAGCGTGCGCCGCTAGCACGACGACTTCGAAGATAATTCCGCAAACCTTCCTCGCCCGCCGCCATTACGCCATTGTGGTTCCAAACGTAGAGCGGTCGCAGCAACGGCGCCAATGCCTTCATCCACGCTTTATCCGCCTTCACCCGCCATTCGTAGCGCACTAGCGTGCTGCCTTCTACCGTGCGCAGTTGCCAGCGCCCGGTTCCGTCGAGATCACCGTTGGCATGGCCTTCGATCAAGAACGGTCGTTGTAGCTGGGTAGTGCGCATGTCAAAGCTAACGCGATACGGCAGACGCGTTGCCCAAACGAAACGTTGAATCGAACCGATGCCGTCGGTATCGCCGGCTTCAATTTGTTGTACTTGCTTAACATAACGCCACCAGCTCGGCCATTTACCGACGTCGTGCAGCGCGTCCCAGACGACATTGATCGGGGCAGGGACGAGCCAGCGGGTGAGCAGTTCGAATTGCGTCATCGGCGCGATCCCTCCGAGTGGGTGGTTGCGTCAGTCTATACGCAACCGAGCCAGCCGTTGGATGCGGCGCCCGCCGGGCGGCGGGCGCCGTTGGCGCCAGTTATTTTTTAGCGTTGTCGACCAACTGTCGAGCAATTTGCCCGAGCGTCTGATTGAACGCTGTCGGCTTTTCCTGCGCTGGGAAGTGGCCGGCGCCGGCAATCAACACCACGCTCTCATGCAACGGCTTGTTCTCGCCCTTGGGATCGCCGTTAATATTGCGCAGGCGGCCGTCGATGTTTAGGAACGCCATGTTGGCGTCCTGTACGTACCAGTCGAACATCTTGCGCATGGCACTCAGCGCTACGGCTTTGTCGGCCGCGCCGGCATTTTTGGCGATGCGATCGACCAATGCCGGATCGGCGCCCGGCGCGAAGATCGAGCGCATGAGTTTGTCGGCGTTGGCGGGGAAATTTTCTTCCAGCGGCTGAATAAATTTAGCCGCCATTTCGTTCGACGCCTGCTTTTCCTTAGGAAAGCTAAAAGCCGTATAGAACGTATCGATACCGACCACGCCGATCACTCGATCGCCGAGTCGCTTGGCGGCTTCCAACGCCACCGGCCCGCCCATGGAGTGACCAACCAGGATCACGTGCTTGAGATCGAGCTTATCGACGACGGCGGCGACGTCGGCGCCGAAGGCTGGAATGCTGTAGGTCTTGCGTTGTTTGCCGGATTCGCCGTGACCGGCGAGATCGACGCGCACGACTTTATAGTTCGGCGCGAAGTACGGCACCTGCGCATCCCAGAAACTACGATTGCAGGTCCAGCAGTGCACGAATACCAGCGCCGTGTCACCCTGGCCGGCGACGTCGTATTTGATCGTGGTGCCATCGATTGAGGCGACGCTATCAGCCGCCGCAATTGGCGCGGTGAGTGCGCTCGTTGTGGTCGTCGTCGGTGTCGTTTGGCAGGCAGCGACCAGTAGTGTCACTACGGCAACGGTACCAATCCAGGAACGATGAAGTGGCATGGGCAAAATCCTTTTAATTAGTTGGTGAGCGCGCTGACTATAACATTAGTGCCGCGAGCCGACGCGCTGGTTCTTGGGGTTCGGTTAGGCGGTTTCCTGCTCGACCAATTTTTTGAAAGCGGCGCCGATTTGCTCGTACACCGGTCCCGGGCATGCCCGCAACGGTCGTGCGTCGATTTCGCGCACCGGTATCAATTCGGCGGCCGTACCGGTAAGAAAACATTCGTCGGCGGTGTAGAGATCGTACGGCGTGAGCGACGTGGCGCGCGCCGGCAGCCCAAGACTTGGTGCAAGTTTGAGCACAGCATCGCGGGTCACGCCGTCGAGTGCACCGTCGCTCACCGGCGGTGTCAGCAGCTCGCCGGCGCGGACGATGAAGACGTTGTCGACCGAGCCTTCGGTTACGCGACCGGCGGCGTTCAGCAAGATCGCCTCGTCGGCGGCGGCATTCACCGCTTCCAGGCGCGCGAGCACATGGTTGAGGTAGTTAAGTGATTTGACGCGTGGATCGAGGCCGTCGGCCGGTAAGCGCCGGGTAGCGGCGATGATGACGCGTGCGCCTTGTTCGCGAACGCGCTCCGGAACGACGGAGATGTCGTCGGCGACGATGAACACGTTAGGCCGAGCGCACGAGCTCGGATCGATGCCGAGCTTGCCGACACCGCGGGTGACAACTAGGCGCAAATAACCGTCGGCACGGCCGAAAGCGGCGATCGTTGTTTGTACCGCCTGCGTGAACGCCGCGAGGTCGTACGGCAACGTCAAACGAATAGCGGCGGCCGATGCCGCCAGCCGCGCCAAATGAATGTCCAGGCGAAACGCCCGGCCATGATAAAAACGAATACCCTCGAATACGCCATCACCGTACAACAGACCGTGATCGAGCACGGGAATTTTCGCGTCGGCCAGCGGCATAATGTCGCCGTTCAGCCAACACACCGGTCCTTGGGCCGGGGCATTTTGCCCCGGCGTTGTTGTCTGACGTTGTTGCGTTAATGGACCCATATTACGAGTGGTTCGCGGTCACCCGCATCCACGGTTTACGCTCCGCTTGCTGCGCGTAATTACGCGCTTCTAGCACCAAGCGCGCTTCTTCCGGCGCTCGCCAATACCGCGGCCGGCGGCTGATGTCGTCGGCAATGGTGCCGTTGGCAATGGCGTTGAAGTCGGCCGGCGAGATGCCGATGTCGCGCAGCTCGCGATCGCTTAGAGTAGCGAGCTCTTCATAGACGCTTTGCCGTTGCAAATAAGTGGCGACGCTGTTGAAGCTTTGGCGGACGAACCGGCTAATAGCGCGCGTCAGTGTTTGCGGCGCCGCCGGCCCGTTGGGCCGAACCGGCCACACACGCAGCTTCTGGGTATCACGGATTCGTTGTTGTCCAGTCGTCATAGCAGTACTCCTTTTCTCTCTCTTTTCTCGTTGATTGACGCTACGAAGCCTATCCCGGATACTTCGACCAGTACAGATTCAGAATACGTTAAATTGAGGCGTAACAGTTTCCAGCACAGGCTATCTGTACTGGTAAACGGGAGGGCAGCTGTGCAGGTATCGAAGACGAAATCACGCGTACGAACCGAGTCTATTACCGGCAATCTATACGAACGCGTCGCTCAGCGGATTGCCGAACAAGTAAATAAGGGAATTTATCGTCCGGGCCAGCGCGTACCGTCGGTGCGGCAACTGAGTGATCAGCTCAAGGTCAGTGTTGCCACTGTCATCGAAGCTTATCGTCGACTCGAAGACGAAGGCGTGCTCGAAGCACGGCCGCAATCGGGCTATTACGTGCGGCAACAGCGTTGGCAACCGCCGGCGGAACCGGAGGTGTCGCGACCCGAAGGTTCGCCAACGACGGTGAGCGTTACTGAGCTGGCGATGAAAGTGTTGAAGAACACGCGCAGCGCCGACATCGTTCAGTTCGGCGTTGCTTCACCGCAAGCGGGCTTTCTGCCGACGCGTAAATTGAATCGCATTACCACCGCCATTTTGCGCGACGACCAAGGCGTAGCGCATCGTTACGATTTTCCACCGGGGTTGCCGGCGTTGCGCCAGCAGATTGCCCGGCGCATGGTCGAGACCGGCTGCGAAATTTCACCAGACGAAATCGTCATCACCAGCGGTTGCCAGGAAGCGTTGAATCTTTGTCTACGTGCGGTTGCGCGTCCGGGCGATGTCATTGCCGTCGAGTCGCCGACGTACTATGGCGCGCTGCAATTGATCGAAACGCTCGGCATGAAAGTGCTCGAGATTCCGACGCATCCGCGCGATGGCATCAGCGTCGAAGCGTTGGAGTTGGCGCTCGATCGTTACAGTGTGCGTGCTTGCGTCGTTGGCCCGAGCTTCAGCAATCCGCTCGGTGCTTGCATGTCCGACGACAGTAAGCGGCGGTTGGTGCGATTGTTGGCGGAGCACGGCATTCCGTTGATCGAGGACGATATCTACGCCGACCTCGCGTTCAACGCGCCGCGGCCGAAGGCGGCGAAGGCGTTCGATCGTAAGGGGTTGGTGTTTTACTGCTCGTCGTTCTCGAAGACGATTTCGCCGGGATTGCGCGTCGGTTGGACCGTGCCCGGGCGTTTTCAGGAGCAGATCGAACATCTGAAGTACGTCAACACACAGGCGACGGCGACGCTGTCGGAAATGGCGATTGCCGAATTTCTCGAGCACGGCGGTTACGAGCGCCATCTGCGCAACGTCCGGCCGATTTATGCGCAAAACGCCGAGCGTATGGTGCAGGCGATCGCGCGCTATTTTCCCGAAGGTACGCGCGTCGCTCAACCGTCCGGCGGCATCGTCTTGTGGCTCGAGTTGCCGGCGAAGGTTAACGGCCTCGAGCTCTATAAACGCGCGCTGGATCGTGGTATCAGTGTCGCGCCGGGCGCGCTGTTTTCAGCCAAGCAAAAATACAAAAATTTTATCCGATTAACATTCGCTCTGAGTTGGAACGATCGTGTCGAGCAAGGTTTGTTCGCACTCGGTCATTTAGCAAAGGAGATGGCGTGAAGCCATATAAGCGTCCGGAATCGGTGTTGATCGTGATCTATGCGCGCACCGGCAAAGTGTTGCTCATGAAGCGCGCCGATCACCCGGATTTCTGGCAATCCGTGACCGGCGCGATGGATTGGCACGAGACCGATCCACGGGTGACAGCGGCGCGCGAGCTCGGCGAAGAGACCGGCTTTGTGGCCATGCTGCCGACGTTGCGCGATCTCGAGCTGACCCAGACTTACACGATCCTGCCGCACTGGCGTCATCGTTACGCGCCCGGTGTTGCGGAAAACGTCGAGCGCGCGTTTGCCTTTGAGCTTGCTGCCGAAGTGCCGCCGATGTTGGCGCCGAAAGAGCATACCGAATACGTCTGGGTCGATTTTGCCGAAGGCATAGCCAGGGTCACCTCCTGGACCAATCGAGTAGCGATCGAGCGCATATATAAAGAATGGCCGGCCGCATGAGCGCGGCGGCGCGCGCCGAGGCGGTTGTGTTGGTCAACGGCCTTTGGCTCGGTGGCTGGAGCATGGCGCTGATCGCTTGGCGACTGCGTCGTCGCGGCTTTCGCACCTATCTGTTTTCTTATCCGACGGTACGTAAATCGTTGCGCGACAATGCCGCAGCACTGCGCGTATTCAGCGATGCGATTGACGCCGATGTCGTGCATTACGTCGGTCACAGCCTCGGCGGTGTGCTCATCTGTGCGATGCTCAGTTATTGTCCGCCGCCGCGTCCCGGCCGTATCGTAACGTTGGCAGCGCCGCATAGCGGTAGTGGCATTGCTCGCCGATTGTGGCGCCGGCGTTGGGGTAAGCGCATTCTCGGCCACAGCATCGCCAGTCTGCTCGACGGCGAGCCGCCGATTGGCGAGCTCGGCGATCGGAGCGTCGGTGTGATTAAGGGCGATATGTCGGCGGGATTCGGACGCGTGTTATTTCCCGATTTGCGCCGGCCGAACGATGGCGTGCTGACGTTCGACGAAATGCATCTTCCCGGCGCCGCCGATGAAATTACGCTGCACGTCGCGCACAGCGGCATGTTGCTATCGGCACGGGCGGCGGAGTGCGTGGGCGATTTTTTGAGACACGGTGGCTTTGTAGCGGCTGCTACTGTTGTGGAGCGACGTTAGGGATTTGGTGCAGTGGCAATAAACCTGCAGGGCGGGCCATAAGTTGCCCGCCCTGCGTTTAATTAAAACCGCCAGCCAAATTTTGCGCTGTAACTCGTGGCATCGCCGGTGCGATCGGCTTCGATGGCGACGTTGATGACGGCGACGTTGATATTCGTACCGACGTAGTACTTCGTCAGGCTGACATCTTCTGACGTGACGTTTGCCACGTTCTGCGGATCGGCGCTGGCCCAGACTTCGCCAATACCTGCATACGGCGTAAACACGGCGAAGCCCTTCGACACCGTGAGCTCAACGCCGGTCGTCGAAAAATCGAGTTGGTTAACCCCCGATAATTTCGTATACGTCGCGCGTGCGCCAACTGCCGGTGTGGCGATGCCGCCCTTAATGATGGCGTAGCGCAGCTCCGCGCCGGCGAAGCTTACGTTGCTACCTGGGACTTGACCGATGAAGGCGCCCACGTCGATCCCCAGAGGCAATCCTTTGTGCAAATGTAATCGCGACACATAAAGTGTGCTGACGGAGTCGCCCGTCGCGACTTCCCACGCCGCTGAGTTTTCTACCCGAGTGGCGCTCGTTTCGAAGCCAAGATCGAATCCGGTGACGCCGAGCGCTTCTGCCGGTGCGATCGCCTTGTAGCTCAAGGCCGCGCCGAGGTCTTCGGTGATTTGCCGAAATTGTGTTTGATTGAGGTTATCGATGTGCTCGATGTCATCGGCCGCCGTTGCTACCAGCGGAAGAGTGGTGAGACAAAACGCCAGTGTCGAGCGCTTCATAATGTAGATAGCTCCATAATTTTTAGGGTCGAGCCGAAGCATAACAGCCGCCCATCGGCATGCTCAACGTAATGGGGAATCCCTCTACGTCTCTGAACCTAACGGAAGCGCTTTCGTCGAACCGTGAGCGAGGGCATCATTAATGAAGACAGCGAAACTTATTGTGATCGACAGCGACGGCGTGCGCGCTACGTTGGAATCCGATCCACGATCATCAACACAGGCATCGGTGTTATTACCCGAAGGGCGGCGCATACTGATTCCGAGCGCCGCGTTGCATCCACAAGGCGACGTCTCTTATTTGCTGGGCGCCCGCTTTCGCGATTTTTCTGTGCGCCCGGTTCAAACCCTCACAGTCCCCGCTATTGAAGAAACGTTGGAAGTGCGCAAGCGCGCTCGAGACCGTCGTGCACGTCAATAAAGTTGTGCATCAACATGAGCAACAAGATGGTAGTAGGCTTGTTTGATACGACCGAGAACGCCAGTGAGGCGGTAAACGAGTTGCTGGAAGAAGGCTTTTTAGCGGTTGGGGAAGCCTAGTGGTGGATGCTAAACTCGGTTGCCAACGCGGGTACTGCCCCGTTATCGAGTTCCTGTTAACACCGAGGTCCCCATGGCCGGACACAGTAAATGGGCCAACATTCGCATCCGCAAAGGCGCTCAGGACGCCAAGCGCGGCAAAACCTTTACCAAATTTATTCGTGAAATCATGGTTGCCGCCCGCATGGGCGGCGGCGATCCGGCGATGAATGCGCGTTTGCGCCATGCCATCGATAAGGCGCTTGGGCAAAACATGCCGAAGGACAACATCGAGCGCGCCATCCAACGCGGCACCGGTGAGCTCGAAGGCGCACACTACGAAGAAGTTCGCTATGAAGGTTATGGGCCGAGCGGTGTCGCTGTCATCGTCGATTGCCAAACCGACAATCGCAACCGCACCGCCGGTGAAGTGCGCCATGCCTTCGCCAAATACGGCGGTAATCTCGGCACGGACGGTTCGGTCGCCTACTTGTTCAAGAAAGTCGGCATCATCAGTTATGCTCCCGGCACCAACGAAGACGCGGTCGTGGAAGCCGCGCTCGATGCCGGTGCCGACGATGTCGTTACCGAAGCCGACGGCTCACTCACCGTGCTGACCGGCTTCGAGGCGCTGCACGGCGTACGCGACGCGTTGGCCAAGGTCGGTTTAAAACCGGAAGGTGCCGAAATAATCGAGCGGCCGGCGACGGCGGTGTCGCTCGACGGCGATGACGCCGAGCACGTGCTCAAGCTGCTTGAGGTGTTGGAGGATCTCGACGATGTGCAGAACGTCTACACCAACGCCGATTTTCCAGAAACCGTGTTGGCGCAGCACGCCAGTTGATGCGCGCTCTTATAAGTCGCATCAGCGCACCAACTCCCCCTCTCCTCCCGGGAGAGGGATGGGGTGAGGGAGGCGAAGGTTCACCCCGCGTCAATTCCCCTCACTCCCGACCCCTCTCCCGGAGGGAGAGGGGAGTGTCGGCATTTTTGTTTGAAGGGATGCGGGAGTCGGTGCGCTGATGCGAGTATTAGGTATCGACCCCGGTTCGCGCATTACCGGCTTCGGCGTGGTGCAGGTGTTGCGCAACGGCAAGCTGCAATACATTGCCAGCGGCTGCGTGCGCACGCCGGCGGGCGAACTGGCCGGCCGCTTGAAATCGATTTACGACGGCGTGATCGAAATCATCGAGACCTATCAGCCAACCGTGCTCGCCGCCGAAAAGGTATTCCTCGCCCGCAACGCCGACTCGGCGTTGAAGCTCGGGCAAGCGCGCGGCGTTGCGATCTGCGCCGGCGTTAACGGCGGGCTCGATGTCAGCGAATATTCGGCGCGGCAAATCAAGAGCGCCGTTGTCGGTCGTGGCGGCGCCGCTAAAGAACAAGTCCAACATATGGTGAAAACCTTGCTCGATCTCAATCGCGCGCCGCCGGCAGACGCGGCCGATGCATTGGCCTGCGCGATTTGCCATGCGCATCATGCTGCCGGTTTGCTCGCCTTGCGTCGCGGTCGCGTTGTCGGCGGTGCCGCATGATCGGCCGTCTGCGCGGTACACTCATTCGTAAAGAACCGCCGGCGCTATTGGTCGAGGTCGGCGGCGTCGGTTACGAGCTCGAAGCGCCGATGACCACGTTCTACGATCTGCCGGCGATCGGCGAGCCGGTGACCCTGCATACGCATTTGGTAGTGCGCGAGGATGCGCATCTGTTGTTCGGCTTCGTGCGCGAATCGCAGCGGCGACAATTTCGCGCCTTGCTCAAAATCAACGGCGTCGGCCCGCGGGTAGCGCTGGCCATTCTGTCCGGCTTGACGGAAGACGAGTTGGCCCGTTGCATCGCCGATAACGATATTGCCCGTTTAACGCAGGTCCCCGGTATCGGCCGCAAGACCGCCGAGCGGTTGATCGTCGAATTGCGCGATAAATTGCCCAGTGAGCCTACGGGAAACGCGGCTTTTAATGCGGCCGCCGGTGCGCCGCGCGATCCGGTCGGCGAGGCGGTTAGCGCCTTGATTGCGCTGGGATACAAAGCACCGGAGGCGTCCCGCGCGGTTCGCGGTCTCGCTAATCAGGGGCTTAGTACTGAGGAAATTATTCGCCAGGCGCTCCGGGCCATGGCACGATAGAACAAAATGCGCGCTTCGGGGCGCGCAACGACTCGCCTCCCTCTCCCTCCGGGAGAGGGAATGAGGGTGAGGGATGCAACAGGTGCAGCACGTTGCAAAAAGGGCTATCTCTTGTCTTGGCTTTGTTATTACAACAGGCGAACTAAACATCCCTCACCCCATCTCTCTCCCGAAGGGAGAGGGAGAGTAGGGCAACATCTATATATATGATCGAGACCGACCGACTAGTATCCGCTACCGCTGTCGATGTGCCCGAAGAAGTTGTCGAGGCGAATCGGCTGCGGCCGACGCGGCTGGCGGAATACGTCGGCCAAGAGCCGATCCGCGGTCAGCTCGATATCTTCATTGCGGCCGCCCGCGGTCGTGCCGAGGCGTTGGATCATGTGCTGCTGTTCGGCCCGCCCGGCCTCGGCAAAACCACACTGGCACACATCGTCGCCCACGAAATGGGCGTCGGCCTGCGGCAAACCTCGGGTCCCGTGCTGGAACGCGCCGGCGATTTGGCGGCACTGTTGACGAATTTGCAGGCCAACGACGTGCTGTTCATCGACGAGATCCATCGCTTAAGCCCGGTGGTGGAAGAAGTGTTGTATCCGGCGTTGGAGGATTATCAGCTCGATATCGTTATCGGCGAAGGGCCAGCGGCGCGCTCTATCAAGCTCGATTTGCCGCCGTTCACATTGGTCGGTGCGACCACGCGCGCCGGTTTGTTGACCTCGCCGCTGCGCGATCGTTTCGGCATCGTTTTACGGCTCGAGTTCTATACCGCCGCCGAGCTCGAGCGCATCGTCACTCGCTCCGCCGGTATTCTCGGCGTACCGAGCGAGCCGGCAGCGATCGCCGCCATCGCTCGCCGTTCGCGCGGTACGCCACGCATTGCTAATCGATTATTGCGGCGTGCGCGCGATTTCGCCGAGATCAAAGGCAACGGTATTCTGACCGCTGACGTTGTCGAAGGGGCGTTGCGCATGTTAGAGGTAGATCCGCTCGGTCTCGATGTGATGGACCGAAAATTATTGCGCGCGATGCTCGATAGATTTGGCGGCGGACCGGTCGGTATCGACAGCCTTGCCGCCGCTATCGGCGAAGAGCGCGGCACGTTGGAAGATGTGATCGAGCCGTTCTTGATTCAGCAGGGCTTCCTGATGCGCACGCCGCGCGGTCGCTTGGCAACGGCGACGGCATGGCGCCATTTTGGTTTAACGCCGCCGCCGGGTAGCGAGCCGCTGCAGCGCGGCATATTCGAAGGTTAGTGAGCGGCACAGGATGCTCGACCTAAAAACGATAACATTGCCGGCGTTTATACTGCCGGTCCGAGTCTATTACGAAGACACCGATGCCGGCGGCGTAGTTTATCATTCGAACTATCTCAAATTTATGGAGCGTGCACGAACGGAGTGGCTGCGTTCGCTCGGCTTCGAGTTGGATGAATTAGCGCAGCGTGAAGGTGCGCTCTTCGTCGTGCGTTCGGCCAATGTCGAATTTCTGCGGCCGGCGCGCTTTAACGAGTTGGTCAACGTAACGGTCACGCTCAGTAAGCGTCGTAGCGCTAGCTTTACTCTCATGCAACAAATTCGGCGTGCCGATGAGCCGTTATGCGAAGGCGAGATCCGCATCGTCTGTCTCGACGTTTCTAGTTTTACCCCGCGTCCGCTGCCCGATGCTGTGGCGGCGCGCCTTGATGGAGCGAACTAAATGAATGTTGTTGCCTCTGACGATGGCTTGGCCATGTTGTCGCTCATCGCCAACGCCAGCTTGCCGGTGCAGTTGGTTATGGGAATGCTGTTGCTGGCCTCGTTTATTTCTTGGGTCATGATCTTCCGTAAATGGGCGACGCTGAAAGCGGCGCGGCGCACGGCCGATCGCTTCGAACAGCGCTTCTGGTCCGGCGGCAGCCTGATGCAGATGCATGCCGAGTTCGCCGCCAAGAACACGACGCCGACCGGGATGGAGAGCTTGTTTGTCGTCGGCTTTCGTGAATACAAACGGTTGCACGGGCAAGGCAATATTCAGCCGGCGGAAGTCCTCGAAGGCGTGCAGCGGGCGATGCGAGTGGCGCTGTCGCGCGAGACCGATTTTTTGGAAATGCATTTGCCGTTTCTCGCCACCGTCGGCTCGACCAGTCCTTACGTGGGTCTGTTCGGCACGGTCTGGGGCATCATGAATTCGTTCCGCGCTCTCGGCACGGTTCAGCAAGCGACGATCGGGCACGTCGCCCCCGGCATCGCCGAGGCGCTGATCGCAACCGCCATCGGCTTATTCGCGGCGATTCCGGCGGTGATCGCCTACAACCGTTTTTCGCACGATGTCGAGCGGATGGTGACGCGTTACGAAATTTTCATGGACGAATTCTCTAGTATCCTGCATCGGCAGGCATTCGCTGCTCGGAGTTGACGATGGAGTCGTATCGCCGCCGGCGCAAACCCTTAATGAGCGAGATCAACGTCGTGCCGTACATCGACGTGATGTTGGTATTGCTTGTCATCTTTATGATTACCGCGCCGTTATTGCAGCAGGGGGTAAAAGTCGATTTGCCGCAAGCGTCATCGAAACCGATCGACTCGACCGACAACGAAAGCTTGATCGTCACCGTCGATCGCAACGGCCACTACTTTTTAGACGATCGTCAGATCTCGGCGGATGAGCTTCGGCACAAAGTGTCGTCGCTGTTGCATGCGCGTCCGCAGACGCCGGTGTTGATCCGCGGCGATCGCAGTGTCGACTACGGCGAAGTGGTAAAGGCGATGACGTTGCTACAGTCGGCCGGTGCCCCGAGCGTAGGCCTGATCACCGAACCACCGACGAAACGCTAAGCCGCAGTGGACAAGCAGTCTCATCGAACTCCTGGCCGTTTTAGCGCGGTCGTCTATGCCATCTTTGTGCACGCGGCGGTGGTCGCAGTGCTCGTAATCGGCGTGCGCTTCAGCAAAGCACCGACGCCGCCGCCGGCGATGATCAAGGCAGTCGTGGTCGAAGATCCGAAGATCCACCAACAGGCGCACGAAGACCAACAAAAGAAGGTTGAAGAGGACACGAAGCGCAAGCAACAAGTCGAACGCGAACGCCTCGAGCAAGAACGCAAGCAAGAAGAAGAGCGCCATCAACTGGAAGAGAAGCACAAGAAAGAGGAGCAGCAGAAGCTCGAACAGCAGAAACTCGAGGAGCAAAAGAAGCTCGACGAGAAGAAACTCGTCGAGGCGCAGAAACGCAAGGAAGAGGAAAGCAAGAAGGCCGAAGCGGAACGAAAACGCCAGGCCGACCTCAAAGCGAAGCAGGAAAAGGACGAGAAGCGGCGCAAGGACGAGGCGAAGAAGAAGGATGATACGGCGCGGCAGAAGGTGGCGGAAGATTCGCTCAAACAGCAACTTGAAGCGGAAGAGAAGGAGCGCGCCGAGGAGGAAGATGCCGCTCGCGTAGGAACCGAGGTCGATCGCTATCAGGCACTAATGAAGAAGCGAATTCATACGAGCTGGAACGTTCCGTTTGGTACGCCAGAAGGCACAAGTTGTGTGGTGAGAATCCAATTGTTGCCGGACGGCGAAGTCGTCGACGCCACTGTGGTTGAATCCAGTGGCAATCCCGTGTTTGATCGTTCGGCCGAATCGGCGATCAAAAAGTCCTCACCGCTGCCCGTGTCTTCGGACGTGAAAGTTTTTAACGAATTTCGCGAGTTTAAATTGAAAATGGTTAAACCAAAAAACCGGTAGAACGCCACTATGATGAAAAAATTTAGAGTCTTAATTTCGATGGCGCTGCTGCTGGCTTGCTCGATGCCGGCGCATGCAATTCTTACCCTTGAGCTCACCAAGAGCGAAGAGAGCGGCATCCCGATCGCCATTGTCCCATTCGGTTGGGCCGGTCTAACCGCGCCGCCGCAGGTCGTGTCGGATGTGGTCGAGGCCGATCTTGGACGCAGTGGTCGGTTCGCCACCTTGGATCGCAAGGAGTTCGCCTCGCGTCCGATCGAAGAGCGTGAAGTTGTCTATAAAGATTGGCGCTTTGTCAAAGCTGAGGCGTTAGTCATTGGTAGCGTCGCGCCCGCTGGGCCCGGGCGTTATCTAGTGCGGTTCCAGTTGTTCGACGTGTTCAAGCAGAAAGAGCTTGCCGGTTTGCAGTACACCGTCAACGCCTCGATGCTGCGCACCGTCGGTCATCAAATATCCGACGTCATCTACGAAAAGTTGACCGGCGAACCCGGCGCGTTCAATACGCGCATCGCCTACATCACGCGCGAGAACGCCGGGCCGAAGAAGTCGATCTACCGGCTGCAGGTGGCGGATTCCGACGGTTACAATCCCATCTCCATCGTTCGCTCGGCCGAGCCGTTGATGTCGCCGGCGTGGGCGCCGGATGGCGAGCGTATCGCTTATGTCTCGTTCGAGGATAAGCGTTCGAAGGTTTACGTGCAGAATGTCGCCAATCAGCGGCGCGAGTTGCTGGCCGAATTCAAAGGCATCAACAGCGCGCCGGCCTGGTCGCCGGATGGTCGGCGGTTGGCGCTGCAGTTGTCGAAGGAAGGCAATCCCGATATTTTCGTGCTCGACCTTGCCACCCGACAGCTGACGCGTCTGACCAACGACCCGGCTATCGATACCGAGCCGTCGTGGTCGCCGGACGGGCGCCAACTCGTTTTCACCTCGGATCGCTCGGGCCGGCCGCAGATCTACCGAATGAACGCCGACGGTCGTCAAGTCCAGCGGCTGACGTTCGATGGCGATTACAATGCGCGGCCCTCGTATGCCGTCGACGGCCG
Organism: Gammaproteobacteria bacterium; assembly: GCA_016199745.1. NCBI lineage: Bacteria > Pseudomonadati > Pseudomonadota > Gammaproteobacteria > Gammaproteobacteria bacterium. Next base: position 10,968 of record JACQFZ010000031.1, on the reverse strand, counting down.
CAGCCTGACGTTGGTTAGCCGGGTGCAAGGGAAGTTTCATATTGCTACCCTAAACCTGGACGACCGGACGCTGCAGGTCTTGACCGACACACCGCTCGACGAATCCCCAACGTTTGCGCCTAATGGCCGGATGATACTGTATGCTACCGAAGTCCGGGGGCAGGGGGCGCTCGCGTCGGTATCGATCGACGGTCGAGTGCGTCAAACTTTTCGGCTCGAAACGGCCGACGTCCGCGAGCCGGCATGGTCACCGTACAACCGTTAATTTCAATTTTTAGGAGGAAGCATGAAACGACAGTTCGAACTAGTAGTTTTATTGGTGGCCGCGATCGGGCTCGGCGGTTGCGCTAGCAGTACCAAGACGGACACCCCGGGCCAGGACGGCACCGACGGGAGCACCGGTTCCGGCGCCGATACCGGTTCTGCACCAGCGCAGAACGAAGCGGTCGGTGAATCGATTCCGCAGGCCGGCGGCAGTGAGCGCCCGGCCGAGTGGCGCGTACATTTCCCGTTCGATTCCAGCACGCTCGATGAAGAAGCGCGCAAGATCATCGAGGCCCATGGCCGTTATCTCGTTGCCAACCCGAATGTCAAGGTTCAGCTCGAAGGCCATTGCGACGAGCGTGGAACGCGCGAGTACAACTTAGCGCTCGGCGAGCGTCGTGCGCAGTCGGTCGAGAAGTTGCTGCGTGTGCTCGGTGTTACCGGCAATCGCGTTAACGTCGTGTCGTTCGGCGAAGAAAAGCCGCTCAACGCCGATCATGACGAACAAGCGTGGGCGTTCAACCGTCGCGTGGAATTCATATATCAGTAAATGTTTTTGCTTCGCTGCCAACGCGTTGCTGTCCTAACGTTCGCAATTGTCGTTGCTGGTGCCGCTGTCGCCGCCGATCTTCCGGATCGGCGTCCGGCGCCAGCACCGACAGCGCCGGCCGATAACGTGCCGGCGCCGGCTGCGGCACCGCCTCGCACCCAACGGCAAGAGCTGGTCGAGCTCTATACCGAGGTCGAGGCGTTGCAGACGCAGCTGCGTGAAATGCGCGATCAGCAGGAGACGACCGAGCATGAGCTCGATCGGTTGAAGATTCGTTATCGCGATTCGCTAACCGATTTCGATAAGCGCTTGCGCGAGCTCGAACGCCGCGGCAGCGATCCAGCAAACACATCGGAACCGACAGCACCCGTGGCCGGCACACCGCCGCCGGCGACACGGGCGCCGGCTAGCCCACCAAGCGCTGCCGAGCAGCAGCAGTACGACGCCGCATTTGCGCAGATGAAGCAAGGCATGTACGAGCAGGCCGGTAAGAGCTTTCGCGAATATGTCAGCCGTTTCCCGCAAGGCCCCTTGACCGCCAACGCTCAGTACTGGGTCGGCGAGACCGCCTACGTCATGCGCGACTTCCGTGGCGCGCTCGATGGCTTCGGTAAGGTCGTCAGCGATTTTCCGCAAAGCCCAAAGGCGGCCGATGCGTTGCTCAAGATCGGGTATACGCATTACGAGCTCGGTGCTTATGGCAAGGCACGTGAGGCGCTGAAGGACGTGGTCAAACGCTACCCCAATACGACCGCGTCGAAAGCGGCCGAGCTTCGGCTCACTAAGCTGACCCAAGAGGGTCGGTAATTAGTAGGTAATGCGCTCCCGCCGTTAACTTCTTCGCCGATGGCAGCGGCAACTCGCACTAGTCCGGTATAATCAATCGCCGTTTTCGACCTCCCGGCGCACACCCATGACGACAACGATCGCTGCTGATTCCACCCACTCACCGGCGCCGTCCGCCGATACGCGGTTGCGTATCACGGAAATTTTTTACTCGCTACAAGGCGAGGCGCGTACGGTCGGCTTGCCGACGGTGTTTGTGCGTCTCACCGGGTGTCCGTTGCGTTGCCAATATTGCGATACCGCGTACGCCTTTCACGGCGGCGAGTGGATGACGTTGGACCAAATCCTGGCGCAAATCGCGAGCTACGGACCGCGATACGTGACCGTTACCGGCGGCGAGCCGCTTGCGCAACCCGCGTGCCGTCCGCTGTTGGCGCAATTGGCGGCGCAGGGCTACGAAGTGTCGTTGGAAACGAGCGGCGCGCTCGACATCGCCGACATCGATGCGCGTGTCAGCATCGTCATGGATTTAAAAACGCCGGGCTCGAAAGAAGAGGATCGCAATCGCTACGTCAATATCGCGCTGTTGCAGCGCAAAGACCAAGTTAAGTTCGTCATTTGCGATCGTGCCGACTACGAATGGAGTCGCGCGCAGGTACAGCAGCATCATCTGAGCGAACGCAGCGAAGTATTGTTCTCGCCATCGTACGGGCAAATCAAACCAGGCGACCTCGCCGATTGGATATTGGCCGATCGATTGTCGGTACGGATGCAGTTGCAGTTGCACAAGATACTCTGGGGTGACGCACGTGGCCGCTGACAATCGTCGTGCTGTCGTGCTGTTGTCCGGCGGTCTCGACTCCGCCACGACCTTGGCCATTGCCCGCGCGGAAGTCGGTGCCTGTTTCGCGCTTACAATCGATTACGGTCAACGCCATCGCCTCGAGCTCGACGCCGCGCGCCGCGCCGCGCAATCGCTCGGTGCTGTCGAGCATCGCGTCGCGCGGTTCGATTTGTCGTGGATCGGCGGTTCGGCGTTGACCGACCCGACGATATCGGTCCCCGATGCGCCGAGTGTCGGTATTCCGGTCACCTACGTGCCGGCGCGCAATACTATTTTTCTGTCGTTGGCGTTGGCGTGGGCCGAGGTGCTCGATGCCGAGGCTATCTATATCGGCGCCAATGCCGTCGATTATTCCGGTTACCCCGATTGCCGGCCGGAATATCTGCAAGCGTTTCAACAAATGGCGACGCTTGCGACCCGTGCCGGCATCGAGGGTCGCGGCATCGCCGTGCGTGCGCCGCTGGTCAGCCTGCCCAAGGCCGACATCATTCGTAGCGGTGCGCGGTTAGGGGTGAACTTCGCGCTTACGCTCTCGTGCTACAACCCGGATGTATCGGCGCGCGCTTGCGGCGTGTGCGACTCCTGCCGTCTACGCGCGCAGGGTTTTGCCGCCGCCGGTGTGCCGGACCCGACGCCGTATCAGTGACGTGAAATTAAAATTGTTGTGATTGTTTAGAAAAAGAAAGGCCAGCGTTGAGCTGGCCTTTTGATTTATTACAGTTTGGTCATGATGCACGGCGTTCGGCTTGGACGCTGCGTCGTTGGTGAAACCATTCGACGCCGTCGCCCTTGCGCGGTTTCCCAATGAAGCCCTGTACCGACTCGTCGAACAGAATCGCGTAGCCGACAATAGTGCCATGGTCGTTAATGCCGGTTACGTAGGTGGATCTGCTGCCTGGATATTGAAGCGTGATCAATTTTTTGTCGTTATAAAAGAAACCGCTTACTACCATTGTAATTGCCGGCGATGTCGCACGGTTGTTGATTGCTCGGGGGCGACCGATTGATCGTCGGGTAAGTTAATATGCGAAGCTTCGTACATAACTACCTCCATGTTTGCCAACTGCCGGTGTTAATGCATCATCAAAAAACGGGCCGCTATCCAGCGGTCCGGTAAATATTGCTGACTCTGTTGCTCCGTATTATTTCGGAAATCGAGGCTAAGTACTCGAGTCATGTTTCGTTATCTGCGAATACTCAGGATTCAAACTACAACTATCAATCATCTTTGCTGTTAAGACATTTAGCCTAAGGATAATTACCTAGAGACGGGCTGCTCAGAGAGTGGACTCGGCATACAAAACTGCGCACGTGTACACACACCTTTTGTGGCCAAAGCAGATTGGTTTTGCTTTGTGAGGAGGTACATCGGCGCAATGAGCCATCCTTGCAACCGTTTCCATCTTCAGCTCTCCCCTGTAAGTAGGGCGGGCGAAGAAAGAGCTAACGCGCCGCGAAATTTTTTATCGTTGCCCGGTTATCCGCACCCAATTGATATTCGCCAACAAGCCTTGCGCGTTACCGCGATCGAAAGCGAGTCGCATGTCGGCGGCACCGACGGCGAGCGGAACGTTTGGAATGGTGATGGTCTTCCATGTTTTCCAACTGCCGGTGTTCGTCAGCTCGATGGGTCCGGTTTTATCAACGCCATTGAATTCGATATGCATAGTGCCGCCGTCACCAAGGCAGGCGTAACGGACTTCGATGGTATAAAGCTCAACGTCATCGAATGGGTGGTACGTCGTGAACAACAACCACTCGCCGGGCTTGATCCAACCGACGTCGAAGCCGCCACCTTCATCTTGCGTGACTTCGATATCCGGGCCTTCGGACGATCGGAATGCGCCCGGCTCGTTCGCCTCGGTCGTATCGTGATAGGCGACGCCTTCGCCGCCCCAGTCGAAATGCTCGGCCTCGAACTGCGCTTCTAAGTAGGGCGTGTTTTCATTCTCCGGATAATTTTCACGCACGTTGTTGATCTGCACGAAGTTGATATTGGCGAGCCAGCCTTCTGGGTTGCCGTTGTCGAATACCAGGCGCGGGGTAATGAGTCCGCCCGGGTGTAGCGGTGACAAGGTATTCAAACGGGCCTCGACGGTTTTCCAGGTTTGCCAGCCGCCGGTATCCGCTAACTCAATGGGACCGGTGATGTCGGTATCGTCGAGCTCGATGTGCATCGTTCCGCCCGGACCTTTTGCCGCGTACCGTATCTGCGCGGTGATAAAGCCGTTGCGATTGTTGCGTAACGTATATTCGAGCCATTCGCCGGGCGTGACCCAGCCGACATCGTAACCGCCACCGCTATCGGCGGTGCGCTCGATATCGACGCCCTCCTTGACGCGATATTTACCCGGCTCGTTTTGCGGCGTGCTGTCGTGATAGGCGACGCCTTCGCCGCCTTTGTCGAATTTTTCTGCTTGCACCTTGGCGGGCAGCAGTGGCGCGTAGCCGCTGAAGGGTGGTTGTGGATCGTGCAGGTTGCGAATTTCGATGAAGTTGAAATTCGCTAGCCAACCTTCGGCACTGCCTTTATCGAACACGACGCGTAGCGTCTGGTTATATTGCGATAATGGAATGTCATTCACCCATAACGTCTGCCATCTTTGCCAGCCGCCGGTATCCGGCAAATCAATTGGGCCGGTGACGTTTGCACCGTCCGCTTCGATATGAATCTGCCCGCCGTATCCTTTCGCGGCATAGCGCACGCCGATCGCATACTGTCCGTCGACGTCAATTCGCACGCTGTATTGCAACCATTCACCCGGCGTTACCCAGCCGACGTCGTAACCGCCACCGCAATCCGCCGTCTTCTCGATGTCGACGCTTTCTGCGCGAAATTGGCCGGGTTCGTTTTTGATCGTGCTGTCGTGATAGGCGACACCTTCGCCACCTTCATCGAATCGTTCTGCTTGAAGAATCCCGGGAATGTAATTGGGTTGGCGTAGATAAGGGGCAGCGATTGCAACGGTGGATGAAAGGACGCCGGTCAAAAGTAGCGCGATAATCGCGACTCGACCGGCGGCTCTCGAAATCTCTGGCATGACAATAACCTCCATGTGAGTGCCACGGAAAATTTAAGAGAAGGGTGTGAAAATGGCGCGTGGACAAGAAGGACGGTTGCGTCCCCGCGTCAAGCGTCGCGACATTACAACGACTGTCGCCGCTTTTCGCTTAGTGGGTTCCCTTAAGGAAACTCCTCACACTTTATATTGTGGGTACTTGTCGGATCGAAAAAAGAAAGGCCAGTATTCAGCTGGCCTTTCGCAAAGCAATTTCACTATTGTTCAGTTATCCGCACCCAATTGATGTTGGCGAGCCGGCCCTGCGTGTTACCGCGATCGAACGCAAGCCTCATTTTTTCGGCACCTGCGGGGAGGTGTACGTCGCGGATGGTGATGGTCTTCCAGGTCTGCCAGCCGCCGGTATTGGTCAGCTGGATCGGCCCGGTTTTGTCGGCGCGATCGAACTCAATATGCATGGTGCCGCCGTCGCCAAGGGACGCGTAGCGGATTTCGAAGGTGTAAATTCCGGCGTAGTTATTGGTCGGAAACACGAGCTTGGTGTATTCCAGCCACTCGCCAGGTTTGATCCCAGTGATATCGAAGCCGCCACCCTCGTCGGACGTGAACTCGATATCCGGCCCTTCAGCGATTCGAAATCCGGCCGGCTCGTTTGCTTCCGTCGTGTCGTGATAAGCAACACCTTCGCCGCCCCAGTCGAAGTGCTCCGCTTCGTGCTGCCCTTGAAGATAAGGGAAGTGATCACCCCCTTGATAACTGTCACGGGCGTCATTAAATTGCACCCAATTGATATTGGCGAGCCAACCTTCTGGATTGCCGCTATCGAAGACGAGACGAAATTCGTGTGGGTAGTCAGGGTGCATGGGACCCCACGGGCCGGTCATCGGTTTTGTCTCCACCGTTCGCCATGTCTGCCAGCCGCCGGTGTCTGGAAGCTGGATGGGGCCGCTTATGTCAACTCCGCCTTGCTCGATATGCATGATTCCACCGAAGCCTTTGGCGGCGTAACGAATTTTGGCCGTTACAGAGCCAAAGCGAGTCGGGCGTACGATGTACTGTAGCCATTCACCGGGAGTCACCCAGCCGACGTCGTAACCACCACCAGCGTCGGTTGTCTGCTCGATATCCACGCCTTCGTTGACGCGGTATTGGCCCGGCTCGTTTCTCCGCGTGCTGTCGTGATAAGAGATGCCCTCGCCGCCTCGAGTGAAGTTTTCCGCTTGTACCCTGGCCGGAACCAAAGGTATGTGGCCGGAATAGGGAACATACGGATCGTTCGGATTACGGAACTCGACGTAATTAATATTCGCCAACCAGCCTTGAGTGTTGCCGCTGTCGAATACGAGGCGCATGGAATTAGCAGAAGTCGTGATAGGAATATTGTGAACCCACAACGTTTTCCATTTCTGCCAGCCGCCGGTGTCGGTTAGATTGAGTGTGCCGGTGATATTCACGCCATCGAGCTCGATGTGCATCTTGCCGCCGTCTCCTTGCGCGGCATACCGAACACCGATCGAAAAGCGCCCGTCGACGTGAGCCATCACGCTGTAGTTAAGCCATTCGCCGGGTTTCACCCAACCGATGTCATAACCTCCTCCGACATCCGACGTCTGTTCGATATCGACGCCGCCAGGACGGAAGGCCCCCGGTTCGTTGGTGGGAGTGAGGTCGTGATAGGCGGCACCTTCGCCGCCGTCTTCAAACCGTTCCGCCTCGACAATCCCCGGAATAAAGTTATTGAACTGTATGTATGGGTTTGCGAACGCAGCTGACGGTAGACTCGCAAGCACCGCAAGTAGCGCGGTAGTCCCAACCCCCCTAGACGTTCTTAATATTTTTGGCATAACAAACGACCTCCATGTAATGGCACAGACTGTGGACGGAAAAATTGATACCTCATCAACGAGAAGGGCAGTTGTATTGATGAGTCAGAGCGTCGCGATGCTACAACAGCTATAGCCTGATTTCGCTCAGTGCCTTTCCTTAAGGAAACGCCTTAGAACGATCGTGCCTTGACATAGTTTGATCGACACGTGTTGCGAGACCGCTGCCTTTTTTGCGTTAGTGGTTTCCTTAAGGGAGGCGAAAAAAAGGGCCAGTAGTGCTGGTCTTGACTAAAGTTACCCGCTGGTTAAGGAGAAAATTTTAAGGGCAGGACGCGGCACGCTTGATACTGATGTACTTGATGTTCGCGACTTGACCGCTAAGTTTCTATTGCTTTTCGCTGAGTAGTTTTCCTTAAAACGAATGTATTGGAAGGAGGAGTAAGAGGGGCAGGCCCGCTGGCATGTACTCTGAGCTCTTTTATCGAGAGGAATAGTCAATGAGTTGCCGGCCCAAAGAAGGGAGGTGTTGTGGTGCGCGGCGGCTCGGCACTGATGCTGTTTTTGCCGCTATTATCGCGGTTTTTTGGCACTCCACGGAGGTAATGCCATAAACGGGCCCCGCGCCTGTCGAAAGGCAAAGGATTACCGTTTGACAGCCCTTAATGCCCCCTGGATAATCCGCGCTCTTTTTGTTGCCCATCCCCTATGGGCCGTTAGCTCAGTCGGTAGAGCAGCTGGCTTTTAACCAGTTTGTCGCGTGTTCGATTCACGCACGGCCCACCACTTTCAATGACTTACAACCCACAGAAATTCATAATTTCTGCCTGCGGGACCCTTTATCCACAGCTCGTCCGACTAGCCATTAGCGACACGTAACACCGTACGTGTTGCCGCTCGATTCAAAATCCGATTCGCCTGCATCAACAGATGTCCGATATCGACACTGGCGTAGTGATCCGCCATGGAGTTGTTCGAATGCCCAAGCAGCGCATTCCTATCTTCCGCCGATACGCCGGCGGCGCGCAGGCGGGTGGCAAACGTATGGCGAAAGTCATGGATGCGAACGGCATGTAAGCCCGTGTGTGCGCGCATGAGCTTCCACGCGGTATTGTTCATGTGATTAACTCGCCGCCCATGGTACGGAAACACCCAGATCGGATGCTTTCCGCGATGGGTCCGCACGATCGACCATGCCACGTCGTTCAGTATCACTACGTGCGATCGGTTGGACTTGAACGCTTCTCGTGGTATCACGAATACGCTTCTGCCGACTTCCGGTACGGCAATTTCCCACTGCCACATTAATCCGCACACGCAGCTATCCCGCAGTCCGGTGTTTATCGCAAAAAGAACCATCCGTGATGCCGGGCGTGCGAGTTTTTTGACATGGTGCCCTCCTAGTCGGTCGGTGTTAGGCATAGAGAGGCTGCGTGTCTACGGCACAGTTAGAAAAGATGTGGAGTAGCGCAACTGAGGAGTTCATTGCGCTTGAATAAAAGTAACATATAAGTTACTATAAATTTATGACCTTTCAAGTCCTCGAGCTTCTCCGCGAAGACGGAACGAGCCCGTATGCTGAATGGTTCGGAAGACTGGATGCCGCGGCAGCTGCCAAGGTGACGGTCGCCAACCTGCGCATGGCACAAGGCAATCTGTCGAACATGAAATGGTTTCGCGGAATCGGCGAGTATCGAATTGATTGGGGGCCTGGCTATCGGATCTACCTAGCGAAGGATGGTCTCAAGATAATCGTTCTGTTGGGTGGCGGCACAAAGAAGGGGCAGCAGAAAGATATCGAGCGCGCTATTGCGCTTTGGGAAGATTACAAGCGACGGAAAGTGAAGGAAACGAAACCGAGGTGATATATGGCACTGACCCGAGATTTTAAAGAATCGGTGGTCGCGCGTGCGAATCGCGATCCAGCGTTCGCGCAGGCGCTTCTCGATGAAGCGCTCACGCTTTTTCTCAACGGTGAGCCGGAAACAGCAAAGCTCATCCTACGTGACCTCGTAAACGCCACAGTGGGATTTGAAGCACTTTCTAAGAAGATTCACAAATCAAGCAAGAGCCTGCACCGCATGCTCTCCAAGTCCGGCAACCCCACGATGGAGAATTTGTCGGCCATTTTGGTGGCGCTTAAAAAGACGCTCCATGTGGACATCCGGACAGTGGTGAAGGCAGCTTAGTTTTCTGAAACCGAGATGGCCGCTAAATAGCTTGGGATCATGGACAGGGGGTTGAATGATTTCCAACGGTGACAGCAATAGCGCCGAACCCGAGGATCCCAGCCCCGAGCCTTTTACAACTCCGTTATGGAGTTTATCGAAGACCTAGATAAACGTGTACGCACTGAACAGTGTATTCCTGGGCCATCCACCGGATTTACTGGCTTAGATGTCATAACGGGTGGGTTGGAGCCCACTTCGCTTATCGTGATCGCTGGGCGAACCTCCTCCGGTAAAACATCTCTCGAAAAAGCTGCCCTCCCACAACTTCTGCGCGTTCGAGCGTGAACCCGGTGCTGCCTTCAGCCACCGCGCTCTTTTGTCTCTAAACTGGCGTTTCGTCGCTGATGGCAGCTGCAGTAGAGGGCACGGGCTGAAGACTCGTGCCGTTCCAATTGGTGCCGTTGTAAGTAATGCCGTTTATGGACAGTCCATTTGCCGTCTCGCCTGCGACGGATGTTGCAGCGACACCGACCGAAGAACAAAAAACACAAACTGTAAGAATATTGCGCATGACTATTTACCTCACGAAACCGTACCGCTAACACTGAGATCTACCGACCTTCGCCTTGCTAAGACGGGACGAAGTGTAAATACAGGAACGCGACGCGCGACACGGAGACCATCCCTGACGTCACACAAGTTCCGCTTTAACCGATCAACTCTACGCCGCTCGGCGAACCGATCCAAGCAGCACGTTTCATTGTTGATCGTGCTGTCGACGTCATGACGATGCACCTTAATAAACGTGACAGTGGTAGGTCGGGTTGAGCACAGCGAAATCCAACGCGTGATCAGTTCCTGAAACCGGCACGCCTAAATCGGAGGGTGTAAAAAATTCCGTGTAACCGGCTATCTCGTTATCGGACCGGCATCCGGCCCTCGAACAGAATCGGTACTCTTTATCGAGGATTCGTCGGCACGCGGATGCGCTTGGCGCTGTGGTGTTGTTTCTTCGGACGCTGTTTATCGTCGGCCGGGATGGCGTCGATGATCGCGGTGAATCCGCCGAGCTTGGGCGACCGAACCGGTCGAGAACGCTGATAGCCCGGCGGAAGGGAGAACTGCAGAATCTTCTTGACGGTCTTACGATGCAGCCCGAACTGCCGGGCGGCTTCGCGAACACTCATGCCCTCGACGTGACACGCACGTCGCACGCGTTGATATATTTCCACGCTGTACACCCTCCGACCCCCGTCCGTTCTGGAATCCTCCAGCGTAGATGAGGGCGGTTTGGCCGGTACACTTTTGCACCGGCGCGACCGAGGAATTCGGCCGCTTCAGGGGTACATTTTTGCTCCGGCGCGTACATTGCGCGCACCGGCCCAAGCCGGCCACCTTTCCGATTTGATGGCGGTCAGCATTCCGGACGCATGGCGGTCAGCGTTCCGATTCGATGGCGGCCACTGTGGGTCTCGTCCGGAACGCTGACCGCCATGCCCGGAATCGCCCT
>JACQFZ010000030.1 GCA_016199745.1 Gammaproteobacteria bacterium | reverse complement strand
GGTGGGGGGTGAGTGAAATGGGTTGTTGCGGTTGCTGTTAATCCCCGTGTGGCGCATTCCGAGCATCGGAGCTTTTGGCCTCGAGCGCGCAGGAGGCGCGCGTCTGGCTCAGCCCAGGGAGGGGCTGTGCCAGACATAGTTAGTGAGCCAAAAGTGAGAAGCACAGGAAGGTTTTGCGCCACCCCGGGGGGTACTTTCTTTTGGTTACTTTTCGGGTGCTGTACAGGGACGTACGAATGTCGCGAGCGCAGGATGCGCAGGAGCGACCACAAGCAAAGAAAAGGAACCCTGGGTTGCGGGGCGGAGCATCCCGCTGATTAGAATTTATTACATCGACCATCATCGCCCCAACGGGGCGATTCAACCACTCACAAACACGGCCGCGTCTGAAAAACCCGATAATCGATATCCGGAAACAACGTATCGCGCTCCGCCACCGACCGTAGATACGGCTCATCGTAACGATCGGTCTCAACCATCGTCGCCAGACGATCGAAGCGATGGATATGTGTCTTAAACCGTCGCACCGCATAATCCACACTAGTGCCGGTCTTCATAATGAATCCCCAGTCACTCGCCTGCGCCAGCAACAACTCACGCGCCGCTTGATCCAACGCCCAGCGTAAATGACCGTCGGCGTTTTGAAAGCGCCGTACCAAACCGCTCATGCGATCGGACGCCGCGTGCACGTGCGGATACATCCAATCGTTGGCACCGTTCAGCCATACCTCGTGAAAACCACCGGCACCCCAGCTGCATTCGGGCGGTTCCGCCGGTTGCAGATCGCCGAAGCGGTCGATGTATTCCGACGGCAAAATGGTTTTTACATCATTTTGATCAAATGCGATCTTGCGCAATAGAAAGTCGATCCAGTCCGGACCTTCGAACCACCAGTGGCCGAACAGCTCGGCATCGTACGGCGCGACGATGATCGGCGGGCGATCGAAGAACGACGTCAACCACTGGATCTGCAATTGTCGGTTGTGCATGAAGTGGCCGGCGTGCGTCGCCGCACGCTCGCGCGCCCAGCCGGGATGATACGGTTCCTTGCCGTCGGTCTTGCCGGTGATACGGTGATACTTGAGACCGGTGAAGGTCGGAATACCGGCATGATGCAATGCTTGAATGTGCGGCTGATGCACGTCGAAGCCGGCATCGCGGTAGAAGTCGCGATACGTCGGATCGCCCGGGTAACCTTCCTCGGCGGCCCACACCTGCTTCGACGAATCGTGATCGCGAGCGAACGCGGCTGGGCCGGCCGGCGTGCGAATCGGGCGGTGTACACCGTACGTCGGGCGTGGATCGGCGTTGAGCACGCCATGTGAATCGACGATAAAGAAATCGATGCCGAATTCTTTCAGCAAACGATCGACACCTGGCGTGTAGCCGCATTCCGGCAACCAGATGCCGCGCGGGCGGCGGCCGAGGATGCGTGTATGTGTGCGCACGGCCATCGATAATTGCGCGTACAAACTTTCTTCGTTGGCGGCGAGCAGCGGGAAGTAACCGTGCGTAGCGCCGCAAGTGATGATTTCGAGATGGCCCGCTTCCATTAGCCGGCGAAACGCTTGCGTGACGTCGAGCTTGTCGTGCTCAACGAAGCGTTGCCGCAGTCGCTCGTAACGGTGCGAGTAGAACAGCACGACCGGATGCAGATAAGGATCGCTGGCAGTACGTTGACGCTCGCCTTCGAGCGCCAGTAAACGCTCGTCAAGATAACGTACGTAACGTTGCTGTAGCAACGGGTCGGTCATCATCGATAACAACGTCGGCGTGAGCGACATCGTTACGCGAAAATGGATGCCGCCGCGGGCCAGGCCGTCGAACACATCGAGCAACGGCAAATAGGTTTCGGTCAGCGCTTCGTAGAACCAGTCTTCTTCCAAAAAGCGCTCGTGCTCCGGATGCCGTACGAACGGCAGGTGCGCGTGCAGGACGAGAGCGAGATAACCTTTGGGGTTCAATTGGGTCGCAAAAGACTTTTATAGGGTTGGGTGGGGAATCGCTGTTTCACTCCGATCCTTTCTCGCCATCTCTTTCGCGCGAACGGGGCGGCGGAGTGGATTCATTAGCACGATTCGTAAGGTCCGAATGACCGGTGCTGGCGGATGACATGAGCGGTGCTTGTTCGGACGACGCCAGCAAGTTGGCGCTGCTACCTAAGCCGGACCAACTATGACGACGCGTCGGACCCGTCGAGCCGCCGCTGTGCAGATAGACCCGGCGAAAATCGTCTTCGCTGATCCACCAGCGCCGGTCGGTGTACATCGACGCGTGCCGGCTCGACAGCCGGATGCTCGCGCGGCTCAAGACGCCGACGAACTGACCGTCGCGGTAGTAGCCGACCTGCAGCAGCGTCTCGTGACTACCGAGCGCCTCCGGCACATGAAAATAATAAGAACCTTGTTGCGCCGTGATTTTAATTTCGTCTAGGACTTCGACCGACTGTTCAGTCACGCGGCACAACCGCAGCGTCATGTCATTGCGCCGTTCTAGCTCCACCGGCAGCACCCAGTAGGCGTGCAAGATACCGGGCTTCTGCGGTAGCAAGCACAACATCGGTGTCGGCAATGGCGGCAGCGGATCGATGTGCTCGCCGATATCGACCGGCGCGCCGGCGGCACTGACGCTGTTATGCGGTCGGTACGCGTATTTCGCGCCTTCGACGCGTTCTTCTACGTTGGCGAAATGCGTATCGATAGGTTTCAAATCGCGCGCAGGTTCTTCCCACGCCGGTGCCGGCGCCGCCGCTTTAATAGGTGTCGACGTACGCCGTTTCGCCTTAGTCGGCGCGCGGGGTGCGGTTCGCCGGTCAGTCGTCTCCGACTGGCGTCGGTCGAGCGCGGTCAGCAGATCGTCCTTGGCCATGCGCGAATATCCTTTGATGCCTGATGTCTTTGCCAGTGCGCGCAGTTCTTTGAGGGTTTTGGAGTTCATCAGCGTGATGAATCATCGTTGCATTCGACTCTGTAAATGTAAAGTATAAGCGCCGTGGTTTTTTCGTTTTTCAGGCGCGGGTTTTAGTGTGGGTCGCGCTGCGCGAGCTCATAAAGGGCAATATATTTACGCGCACTTTTTTGCCAGCTCATGTCTTGTTGCATGCCCTTGAGCGCGAGCGTTTGCCACGCGCGTTTGTCGGCATAGAGCCGAAGCGCGCGTTGCACCGTTGTGGTTAATGCATCGGCACTGGCATCTTCGAAAACAAAGCCGGTGGCGGCACCGTCGATAGCAATGTCGATGACAGTGTCAGCCAAACCGCCGACGCGCCGAACGATCGGCACGGTGCCATAGCGCAAGCTATACAGCTGATTGAGCCCGCATGGCTCGAAGCGCGACGGCATGAGGAACATGTCGGCGCCGGCTTCGATTTGATGTGCCAGCGCTTCGTCATAGCCAATACGCACGGCAAGTTGATCTGGATAGCGTTCGCGCGCGAGTCGCCAGGCGCTTTCATAGCGGCTTTCGCCCGAGCCGAGGACGACGAGCTGCAAGGGTTGCTCGGCGAGCCGCGGCCAGGCGTCGAGCACGAGATCGATCCCTTTCTGTTCCACGAGTCGTCCGACCATGCCGAGCAGCGGCCGGTCGGTCAGCAGCGGCAGTCCGCAGAGTTTTTGTAGGGCGGTTTTATTCGCTGGCTTGCGCGCCAACGAGCCTACCGAGTAGCGCTGGGCGATGTGCGGATCATTTGCCGGGTCCCACTCGGCAGTATCGATGCCATTTACGATGCCCACCAACCGATCGGCGCGATGTTGCAGCAATCCTTCCAATCCATAACCGAACGCCGCCGTTTGAATTTCGGTGGCATAGGTCGGACTGACGGTCGTTAATCGATCGGCGAATGCGAGCCCGCCTTTCATAAAGGACAGCTGACCGTAAAATTCGAGCCCGTGCGACGACCACAATGCCGCCGGCAGCGCGAGCGCGGCGAACGTGTCGGCGGGGAACGTGCCTTGGTAGGCGAGATTGTGGATGGTGAAGACCGTCGCCGGGCGCGTGGTTCGCGAGCTGAGTAGGGCAGGGATGAGCCCGGTTTGCCAATCATGGCAATGCACAACATCGGGTCGCCATTGGATCGACGTCTCGCCGCACGCTAACGCGACCGCCACCTGACACAGCAAGGCAAAACGCGGCGCGTTGTCGAACCAAGGTTGGCCGCTGGTGTCGAGATAAGGATTGCCCGGGCGATCGTACGCCGGTGGATAGTCAACCAACCAGACGACGACATCGCTGCCGGGCAATGTCCCCTCGAGCAACGTGGCTGAAGTGCCGCTGCGCAAATTGATCTGCGCGACGGTACGCAACTCACCGGCAGCAGCTTTGGCGCTGCGGTAACCCGGCAACAGTAGACGAACATCACTGCCAAGCGCTTTAAGCGCCGGTGGCAAACTGCCGCAGACGTCGCCGAGTCCGCCGGTCTTCATCAGCGGATGCGCTTCACTCGTAACGAACAGGACTTTAGGCATCCATCCCCGCAATGCGTTTATGGCTCAATTTAACGCGCGTATGGTAAAGTCGAAACCACTGGTATACGAGTGCCGAGAATTAAAAATAGGGAATTTGGAAATTCTATCCGTGGAATTTCTCACTCGTGTGCCGAAAAAGGGGCGCTGATGATTAAAGTTGCCTGCCAGGGGGGAACAAATATAAATCGAAGGAATCGATAGTGGCTTCAGTGCACGAACGTTTTGTCAGTCGTCTTACTCGCCAAACATTGGCGCTCATTCTTGCCGGCGGTCGCGGCTCGCGATTGAAGGATCTCACCAACTGGCGCGCCAAACCGGCGGTGCCGTTCGGTGGCAAGTTCCGCATTATCGACTTTCCGTTGTCCAACTGTATCAACTCCGGTATTCGTCGCATGGGTGTGCTCACGCAGTACAAAGCACATTCATTGATCCAGCATATACAAAAGGGCTGGGGCTTTTTGCGCGGTGAGTTCGGCGAGTTCGTCGAGCTGTTGCCGGCGCAGCAGCGCATCGAATCGTCGTGGTATCTCGGCACCGCCGACGCCGTTTACCAAAATCTGGACATCGTCCGCGCGCACGAGCCGGCGTTCGTGCTGATCCTCGCCGGCGATCATATATATAAGATGGACTACGGCCCGATGCTCGCGTACCACGTCGAGCGCGGCGCCGACCTCACCATCGGTTGCATCGAAGTGCCGGTGCAAGAGGGCCGCGACTTCGGCATCGTCACCGTCAACGACGAAAGCCGCATCACCGACTTCATCGAGAAGCCGCAGAACCCGCAACCGATGCCGGGCAGCGAGCTATTCGCGCTGGCGTCGATGGGCATCTACATTTTCAGCACTCGCTTCTTGTTCGATCAGCTGCTGCGCGACGCCGACCTTCCGGATTCGGCGCACGATTTCGCCAAAGACATCATCCCGCCGATCATCAAGAGCGCGAAGGTCATGGCCTATCGTTTTCGCGATGTGAACACCGGCCAACGCGCTTATTGGCGCGATGTCGGCACGGTCGACGCTTTCTGGCAGGCGAACTTAGAGCTGACCGATGCCGTGCCCGAGCTCAACTTGTACGACACCGATTGGCCGATCTGGACTTACCAAGAGCAAATGCCGCCGGCCAAATTTATTTACGACGAAGAAGACCGCTTAGGGTTGGCGGTTAACTCGATGGTTTCCGGCGGTTGCATTATCTCCGGCGCGGTCGTGCGTCATTCGTTGTTGTTCTCCGGTGTGTGCGTCGGCTCGAACGCGAGCGTGCAGGATTCGGTGGTGTTGCCACAGGTGACCATCGAACGCGGTTGCCGCATTCGCCGCGCCGTCATCGATCGCGGTTGTGTGTTGCCCGCCGGCACCGTCATCGGCGAGTCGGCCGAAGACGATGCCAAGCGCTTTCATATCACGCCGCGCGGTGTGGTGTTGGTCACGCCGGAGATGCTCGGCCAGCGGCCGCATGACCTCCGCCGCTGACGCGCGCTTGAAGGTTGTCCTGTGCTGGCACATGCACCAGCCGCAGTATCGCGACCTTATTAGCGGCAGTTACCAGCTGCCGTGGGTTTATCTGCACGCGATCAAAGATTACGTCGACATGGCGGCGCACCTGGAAGCGCATCCTGCCGCGCGCGCCGTCGTCAACGTCGCACCGATCCTGCTCGAACAAATCGCCGACTACGCCGCGCAAGTGCACGGCTTTCTCAACAACAGCGCCGCCATTCGCGATCCGATTCTCGCCGCGCTCGGTCAACCGGTGCTGCCGGTCGACGCCGAAGGTCGGCTGCCGCTGCTCAAAGCGTGTTTACGCGCGAACGATTCGCGCATGATCGATCGGTTCCCACCGTATCGACAGCTGGCGGCGATGGCGCGCTGGACCATCGAGCACTCGCCGTCGGCGATGTATCTGCACGAACAATTTCTCGCCGATCTGCTCACGTGGTATCACCTGGCGTGGTTGGGCGAGACCGTGCGCCGCAGCGATGCGCGCGTCCGCCGCTTGCAAGAGAAGGGCGCCGGCTTCAATTTGCACGATCGTCGCGAGCTGCTCGCCGTTATCGCCGAGTTGCTCGGCAACGTGATCCCTCGTTACCGTGCGCTCGCCGAGGCTGGTCGGATCGAGCTTTCTTTTACCCCGTATGCGCATCCGATTTTGCCGCTGATGCTCGACTTCAAGAGCGCTCGCGAGGCATTGCCCGATAGCGGTTTACCGGCGCTCGATCGCTATCCCGACGCCGAAGCGCGCGCTCGCTGGCACGTGCGCGAAGGCCTGACCACGTTCGAACATCATTTCGGTTTTCGCCCGAAGGGCTGCTGGCCGGCCGAAGGCAGCGTGAGTACGCCGACACTCGCGCTGCTCGCCGACGCCGGTGTCGCTTGGGCCGCGAGCGGTGAGGGCGTATTGCGCCACACCCTCACTCGCGCGCAGCGCGATTTGCACGGCGACAAAGACGATTGGTTATATCGTCGCTACGCCGGTCCATCCGGTTCGAGCGTGTTCTTTCGCGACGAAGGCCTATCCGATTTGATCGGCTTCACTTACGCCACCTGGCACGCCGACGACGCCGTCAACAATCTCATCCATCAACTCGAACAAATCGTCGATCGCTCACGCCATCATCCCGAGCGCGTCGTCAGCATCATTCTCGACGGCGAAAACGCCTGGGAACACTATCCCGAAAACGGCTACTACTTTTTAAGCGCGCTGTACGCACGCCTGTCGACACATTCCCGCCTGCAACTCACCACCTTCGCCGATTGCTTGCCGCTGGATCCCGCACCGCTGCCGCCCCTCGTTGCCGGCAGCTGGGTCTACGGCACGTTCTCCACCTGGATCGGCGACGCCGACAAAAACCGCGGCTGGGACATGCTCGGCGACGCCGCCCGCGCCTTCCACGCCGCCCACCCGAAGCTAGACGAAAAACGCCGCCGCCGCGCCGAAGAACAACTGGCGATTTGCGAAGGATCCGATTGGTTTTGGTGGTTCGGCGACTACAACCCAGCGGTAACGGTGAGCGACTTCGAATGCCTCTTTCGTCGTCACCTGACCAACCTCTATCAACTCATCGGCGTCGAACCGCCGCAGTATCTGTCCGCCGTGTTATCGCGCGGGGCAGGGATGCCGGTTCATGGCGGGACGATGCGGCCGGGGTCGGCGTCGGGCTAGCACTTACCAGCGGATCATCAGGAAGTTGGTAAGGATTGTTGAGATCTAACGTTAAAACCAGTCTGCCTATCCATAAAGAATCGATTCTAATCAGATTACCCGCGTTCTATTCAAATTTAGTCTGACCATTTCGCAAGATGTTGATGACGTATCTTCGAACGCATTAGGTTGTGCTAGATTTTGGGAATCCTGTGAATAGATAACAACGTATTTTTATTCAAACGGAAATACGGAAATTTAGAATTCGGCTGACACAGCATATTGCGTTATATGGAGGAATTGCCCGTGACAGAAGAAAATCAGAAACATAAGAGCGAAATGGAGGAGCTTCGCCTTTTATATCAGGTGACTGTTTCGGATATTGTTACGTTCAAACAGCAGCAATGGCACATAACTAACTATGCTCTGCTGTTGTATGTGGCGACTGTTTCCATCCCAAAATTTTTCAGTCACGACGACTCTCGGCTAAATCGGACAGAATACTTCTGTTTATTTCTTGCAGCATTTATCGTACTTGCTTCTGGTTGGTTTTTGTTAGGAATGTTTTCATCATCTTTAAGACAAAGACAATGTCGATTAACTGAAATAAGGCGAGAATTTAGTGAGCTATTCCGGAAGTGTTGGCGTGGTGGTAAACCAGAAAGTCAGGTCCCAGATACGCCGCACGATAAACCAAGTCTTCTTTGGTTCTTTCGTATTGTTCTGGCAGTTGGTTTCATTGCCGTAAGTTGGTTGTTATTTCGGTTCGCATGTACCACTTAACATTTATTTAGCTCGAGCTAAATCAATAGGGTCAGACTCGATTGATAATTGTCCCACCCAAGATTACGCTGTCATTTTTTCGCAAGAGCGATCCATGGCCCGTCTACCCCGCTACATCGTCCCCGGCCAACCCCAGCACGTCATTCAACGCGGAAATAACCGACAGCGAATCTTTACGGCCGAGCGCGATTACCGATTTTTTATCGAAAAACTTCAGGCGGCCGCGGATAAGCACGCCTGCACCCTCCACGCCTATGTCCTCATGACCAACCATGTGCATTTGCTGATCACTCCGAAGGCCGACGACGGAATAGGGAAACTCATGCAAATGCTCGGTCGTTACTATGTTCAGAAGTGGCCCCACAAATTAAGACAACCCGATAAGTGAAGTTTCTGCTCCAATAACCGAGGCCGCAAGGCTTCATCCTCCGGATCACGAACAATGAGAAGACCCCGAAGAAACCACACCGCCGCCTTCAACGCCAAGGTCGCAATCGCTGCCATCAAAGGCGACAAGACGATGGCGGAGCTGGCCGAGCAGTTTGAAGTGCATTCGACACAGATCACCCAATGGAAGACCGAACTCTTGGCGCGCGCCACGGAGATTTTCGCCACGGCCGC
>JACQFZ010000029.1 GCA_016199745.1 Gammaproteobacteria bacterium | reverse complement strand
GACTTGAAGTTGATCCCACAATCCATCGTCCAATACTTTTCTGACCATTTACAAAATCCCTCCATCTCAAGCAAAGGGTCTCATAAATCGACCAGAAATCAGCTAAAACAGAGCGCTAACGCAGAATGAGGACACGCCCTACTTATACTCATACGCGCCGATGTCGAAAAGGTTACTTTGGCCTCGGGGACGGGCGATGCCATCAAAATCAGTGGTGACAGTAGCGTTTACGGCCGATGAACCATGATCGATGGCCGGGCTACCGGTTAGCAAATGAAAGTCGGGCGTGGGGGTTGCCGCGTTGGCGAATCGCGGGTCGCCGGTCTGGGGATCCGTATCCCAAGGTGGTGGCGTATTGATGCCGTCGTACCAAAGATTGTTGGACGAGATCAGGGACCCGGTCCACGCGGAATCAAAATCAAAATATTTTCCGACGACGAGATTATTCCGAAGCACCACCTGACCCGCTTGTTGGAACAGAATCGCGGCGGAATATTGGTCGTTGTCGACCGCGCAGTCGACCAGGGTGTTGTTGTATACCTGGGCGACGACATAGTCGCTCACGAAACGGATGCAACCGCCGCTGGTGCCTTCATCGCCGGTGGCACCGCGCATGGCGGGATCGGCAGTGTGGTAGATGATGTTGTTGAAGACTTGCATGCCGGTTCCGGCGTCGCGTGCCAGCACGATGCCATTGAGTGCGATGTGATGGATCCGATTGTGGTGAATCTTGACGTCGTTGATGTGCGTGCCAGTGTCGCCGTAAATTTGCACCCCGCGCCCACCCTTGATGTGATGGATGTGGTTGTAGGCAATCTCGATGTCATGCGGCCCGTTGTCGGTGGTATCGCGCGCGTCGATGTAGACGCCGTGATAGAGCTTGCTGCCGCCACCGTCGTGAATATGATTGCCGAGGATGCGGAAATTTTTGCCGCTGCCGTCGATCATGGCCGAGCCGCCGGAGTTTTCCCACAGGCCGGTGATTTCGTTGTTCACCAACCGCACGCCGATCGTGCCGACTCCCAGCATCATGCCACCGCTGCCGTTCTGAAGATCGACCGACAGGTTGGCGATGGTGAAGTAACCCGGCGAGTCATAGGTATGAACGCCGCGCGTCTGTGTGGTTCGCACGAACCGTACGGATTCGCCGGGATAGCCCATTATCGCGATGGGCGCGGTGCTGGTCCCGCCCTTGTGGGCGATCGAGAAGAAGGAACTGTACTGCGCATACACGTCAGACCACGTGCCGCCACGGATCACCAGATGATCGCCGGCAGTGAAGTTGGTACGGTTGATGGTTTCGGTAATCAGGCGGCACGGGCGGGTTATATCGTTCGGAACGCATGTCGCATCGTTTCCAGAAAGAGCCACGAACCAGATTTTGCTGGCAGCACCGGCATCATCGTTGTTAACAACGGTAAACGTTTGATCGACGTTTGACGGTTTTCCGTCCACGGTCACACGGATTGCACCGGAGGTGACACCGGTGCCCGGCTGCACGGTAATTTTAGTGTTTGACCATTGTTTGTAGGCCGCCACGGGGACGTTATTTATCGTCACCTGCGAGCCGGGCTGTGGTACGCCGGAAGACTGCGGGTCGCCGAAACCGGCGCCAAAGAGTGTGAGGTAGGCGCCGTGGTTGTCCTCACCGCCCGTGTTCGGTCCCGTGACGATGTCAGTATAAAAGAGGCGCGGACCGCCGGCCGTTGGTGGCACCGATGCGGTGAATGTGGCGGTCACATTGCGCGCCGTGCTCATGGTCACCGTGCACGCGTTGCCATTAGCGGCGCAACCGCTCCAGATGATGGTGTCATTGGCGTTGGGCGCGGTCGTGAGAGTTATCTGGGTTCCAGCCGGGTAGGATTCAGCGCAATCACTCGGGCAGTTGATGCCGCTGCTACTGGAAGAAACGGTGCCGCCGGAGCCAACGACTGTTACCGTCAAGAGGTAGTTCGTGGTTTCGGAAGGTGGCGTCGTGGGGGACGAATCAGACGACGTATTATCAGATGCCGCTCCGCCGCCGCATCCGCTCAGCGACAGTACGATAATAAGTGCCGCAACTACCGTATGAATTCGTTTAGACATATTCCCCCCAATTTCTTATTTATTGAATTTTTGTTCTAAGCTTGCTCGACAATATGAGATCACAGTAGGGATTGATAGGCGGTTGGAATAGGGGAAACCAGATAGTTGGTTAGCGTATCTGGATGAGCGGGACTACGAGAAGGAAAAAACCGACCGCTACGACGAGGAAAGTTCATGTCGCCGTTTTAACCGGCACAAGGCACGAACATCAAATATTGTGCGACTCACGCATAACAGGAAACGCTCCGGCGATTTAGAAGAAGTGTGACGAAGGCTCGATCATGAAGACGGCGAACCAGCGAAATGCGATTGGCTATACAGTAAATCATGACTGCAATGTCGATCAAGCCGACCACCAGCAGCACGCCGCCAACGCGTGTGAGGATAGCCGCGTGCATTTGAGTTTCCATGAAATTGCTAACGACGGTCCGCTGCAACGAAGCGTTAGGCGACACGTGTTGCATTTTGGCTAGCCAACACGACCGAGCCACACGAAAACTGCAACTCCGAGGAGGCCTGCCCAGCCGGGATGTTTTGCTCTTGTGCCGATGAACACCAACGCTGAACCAGCAAGCATAGCGACAACAAACGCTTGCCCAACGAACCATGCCGAGCTTGCGCTTGCCGAAGGAAGCGACAACCGCAGCAGAACGGAGGCGATGCACCAACCGAAAACGGTCAGGACATGCCAACTGGCCCAAAGTATGCGAACGTGTTTTTCGTCGAGCACATTGCCTCCGTTGGTTGGCACGAAGCCGCCCTCCTTCAGCCGGTGAAAGATGAGCTTCTCGCCAAGCACTGAATGCACAAGCCCGACAAGAAAAGCGAGTGCAGCTGCAACTACGAAGTACCAATTCATATGACGCCCTTTGAGGATGATGCGACGTGTGTGCTGCCTAATGCCAGTAATAACCGCGAATCCGGACAAGTCTTAGTGGCAGCTTTATTATCTGGCGCCATGCTTAGCCAAAAATAAATCTGCCACCTTAACTACAAATATCTTTCGGTTTGGTGAATGTTTCGCCACCACCCCGCAACAGCGGGGGAGGGAATGAGCGCATCGAATCATAGCGTTTGACTGTCGGCGGTAAAGGCAGTGGCGATACGTTCGCGTTTACTGAAGGTGAGTGCCCAGGCGATTAAACATACCGTCACTGCCGTCAGCAGCGGCAGTGACAATCCATGACGATCGGCACTAGCGCCGATCAGGTAAGTGCCGATGCCGCCGGCGATACGCGACAGCATGAAGTGAGTCCCCAACACTCGACCGCGTCGGTCGTCCGGAATCGACATCTGTATTAGCGACAACGTGCCGGTGCGGCGGATTTCGCCGGCTATGCCGAAGACGATCATGGCGACGATTGCCGGCACCAGGCTATCGACTAGCGCCAGCCCGGCGATCGACAGCATGAAAATGAAAAACGCCCAAAGCACGGATGACGAAGTGGCGCGCGCCGCGCCGCCGTGCGCCAGCCATAACGCGGCCAGAGTTGCGCCCAAGCCGGCGACCGTCAGTAACGTTGACATACCGCCGACGGCGAGGCCGAGGGTTTTCTCGGCATAGGCGGGCAGCATGTAATAGACCGATGCCGACATGGCGTCGCCCAACAAGATCAGCGCTAACAGCGTCGCAATGCCGCTATGCCCGCCGATGTAACGCATGCCATCGACCAGATCGCCGACAATCGATCGGTCGGTTTTCGTCTGCGGTTGGTAGTCGGCCGGTGTTTTCAATAACGCGATGGAACCGAGGTAGACGGCGTAGCCGAGCGCGTTGACGGCGAACGCCAACGCCGCGCCGTGACGGGCGATGAGCCAGCCGGCGAGTGCCGGTCCGGCGAAGATGGCCGCTTGCGTGTAGGCCGAGTTGACGGCGATGGCGGACGAAAGCCGCTTGCGTTCGACATAACGCGGCAACATGCCGTAGAGCGCCGGAACGCTGAAACTGTGAATCAATCCGTGCAGGAACACGAGCACCGCCAGCGGCCAGATCGTTAGCGCGTCTAGGTAAGCGAGGACGGCGAGGGCGAGTGCTTGCAGCAACGCGATCACGTGCGTTACCGCGACGATGCGAAAACGATCGTAGCGATCGGCGAGTGCACCGCCGAGCGGAACGAAAAACAAATTCGGCGCGATATCGAGCAGCGCCATGATCGCGAGCCACGTCGTCGAATGGGTCAGCTCCCAAGTTACCCAGGAGATCGCGACCCATTGCACGTAAAAGCTAATCCACGACGTAACCGAGCCGACCGTATAAACGCGAAAGTTCCGATCGGCGAACGCGTCGCCGATTCCTCCCCATTTATTTCTCATTGTTCGAATGCGGCGTTCTGTTCAGCCGGCGATATATTTCGTCAGCTCGCGAATCAGACTTTCCTTTTCTTCCAACATCTGCGACGCCAGATCGCGCAGCGAAACGATGCCGATAAATTTACCGCTTTCGTAAATCAGTAAATGTCGACAGCGATGCGTGCGCATGAGGTTCAGGCATTGCTCGACGCTGTCGGTCGGGTTGGCACGCACGAGGTCGGTGCGCATAACGTCTTTCAATTTAGTTTGCGCTGGGTTTTTCTGGTGGGCGACGAGGCGCATTAAATCGCGTTCGGTAAAAATACCACGGACGGCGGAATGGTCGCCGATGACGATCGAGCCGATGTACCGTTCGACCATCACTGCCGCGGCTTCGAGAACGGTCTGGTTCTCGTCGACGATTGCTACCTTGCGTTCGACTTTCAGAGAGATGTCGGCCATGCGATCTCCTTCGGTTTGGCGGTCGAGTGCGGATTTTTAAGATAACAGGCGGCAATCGGTAGCGGTACTCCTTATCGTCGCCGGAAGGATCGAACGGCTGCTCTACCCAGATTGCTCAACGCTATAGGCGGTTCGATTTCCGCGTTCTTGTTGGGCTAGTAGCGGGGTACTAGCAAACCGAGGCGGGCGACATCGAGGATCGTGCGTCACGTCACGATGCGGTAGGTATGTAGGTCAACGCTACGAAGATCGCCGCTGCTTTGCAGCTTGAGAGTGCTGGGCGGGTGGTAGGCGGCGGTGGCTTGCGGTTCGCCGACGGTAGCGGCGGCGAGTCGTCGATTAACGCTTTCATGTAAACACGAGCCGGGCGGAATCGAGCGATCGGTGCCGATGAGGTGATCCTTTATTTTGTCGAACAACGCATCGCCCAATGCAACCACACGGTTCTTTTTGTCGCCGACATCGAGAAAATCGCCGAGCGAATCGTAGCGTTTGCCAATGGGGTTGGGTCGCAAGCTTGCTATCGCGTTGGCGGCGAATTGTAGGCCATTCAGCTGCGCCCGTTCGATCATCCACTTTAGTACGATGTCGGACAGACCGGTGTCGACATAGCCGCCGCCGACGTTCGAGTGCGCCCCGACAAACCACACCTGTTCCACTTTCGAGTCGATGACATTGATGCGGTTGACGGTGCCCGGCGCTTCAGTCCAAAGCGTCGGTAAAAATGGATCACGACGTTCGTCGAGTGCGACCGCGTGATAAGCCGCATCGACGCGCGCACTTAACTGGGTGTCGAGAAAACCGAACGATTTGTCTTGGATTACTCGGTTTGCCGCCTGCAGTTGCGGCAGTAGTAATGCATTCGGTATTCCGAGCGCGCCGACCGTATCCCAAACCCCGACCAAACGCACGTTCGTGTCTTGGCAGTATTTTTTCTTGAATGCCTCGGCCTCGGGCCGGTGATTCGGCTCGTAGGCGTATTTGTACATGGCGAAGGTTTTGTCGGTAGCGTCGAGCTGTAGATGGATGTCTTGATGGGTCGCCAGTAGCTCTAGCAGCAAATTCGGCAGGGAGATGTCGACGTCGGCGACATCATTACGCAGTACACCGCAGCGCGTGATCATGCCGGCAAGGCTGCGGGCGGAATAAGCGCCGCGTGAGAATCCGAAGATATATATATGATCGCCCGGCGCAAAGTGTTTGACGATGTAGCGGTAAGGTTCCTTAATCTGATCGAACAGTCGCCAACCGAATACGCCGCCACTCACTTTCTCCCCGACCGCCGTGCCCACCCCCGGGAAATACTGAGCGATTTGATCAGGTGAATTTTGCAGCGCACCGTATAGCCGGGCGACGTTGGTTTTTGCGCCACTGTCGTGTTTTTCTTCGCTGTTCCAGGTGCCGTCGAGGCACACGACAATTCGTTTTGTCATCGGCGTTGCTCCAGCGTTTCAGGGGGTATAGGCGCGCCGCTCAGCATACCGAAACTCGCGTTGGAACACGCGAACATTGTGCTATTGCGTCAACAACTTGACGCGTTGCTGGTAGCGATCCGCGACCCGGCGGCGCGAAATCCCGATCGCTTTTGCATGAACTACTATTATTTTGACGCGAACGATTTCGTAGCCGCATTGGCATTAATCGGCGAGGAGCAAAAGAAAATGCACGAGTGGGAGAAGTTAAAAACAATGTTGGCGGCGGGGAGCCTTTCCCGGCGCGATTTCCTAAGAATGTCGACCGCGTTGGGTATTTCGACGGCGCTTGCCGGTACCGCGTCGAAAGTTGCCAATGCCGCCGCTGAACCAAAACGTGGCGGTCATTTAGTGGTCGGCGTTAATGGTGCGGGCCCCAAGGATAGTTTGGATCCGGCCACTTACACGGCGGCACACACGCAGATTACCGGCTTGCAGCTCTATAGCACACTGGTCGAATTCGATGTCGGCGCCGATCCGCGTGCTACCCCTTCGCCGCAGCCGTCGTTAGCGGAGAGCTGGGAAGCCAAACCCGGCGCCAAGGAATGGGTGTTCAAGCTGCGCAAGGGCGTGACGTTTCATAACGGCAAATCGCTGACGCCCGCCGACGTGGTTTATTCGCTCAATCATCATCGCGGCGCCGATTCGATGTCGAGTGCTAAGGTGCTGTTGCGGCCGGTCAGCGAAATCAAAGCCGGCAAAAACGAAGTAATCATCAAGCTCGAAAGCGGCAACGTCGATTTGCCATCGTTGTTGGCGGATTACCATTTGTGTATCGGACCGGACGGGTCGTCGTTCACCGATGGTATTGGTACCGGTGCGTTTATTTTGGAAAATTTTGAGCCGGGCGTGCGGGCGATCACCAAGCGCAATCCCAACTTCTTTCGTAAAAATCGCGGCTTTGTCGATTCGGTAGAGACGCTGGCGATCAACGATCCGGTGTTGCGCCTTAACGCGCTAACCGATGGCTCAGTACACCTCATCAACAGCGTCGATATCAAATACTTGACCAGCGACGTCGATCTGTACGAGGTCGCCAGCGCGTCGCATTACTGTTTCCCCATGCGCTGCGACGTTGCGCCGTTCGACGATAAGGATCTACGACTCGCGCTCAAGTACGCCATCGATCGGCAGGCGATGCTGAAGACGGTGCTGCTAAGTCACGGTCGAGTCGGTAACGATAATCCGATCGCGCCGAGCGACGCGTTCTATTCCGGAATTCCACAGCGGCCGTACGATCCGGAGAAGGCCAAGTTCCATCTTAAGAAATCGGGTTATGCCGGTGCGCTTGTACTCAGCGTATCCGACGGTGCTTTTAGCGGTGCCGTCGATTGTGCCCGGATCTTTCAGGTCAGTGCCGGTCGGGCCGGGATCAAGTTGCAGCTCGACATCGTGCCGGCCGAGGGATATTGGGACAACGTGTGGATGAAGCGGCCGTTCTGCGCCTCGTATTGGTATGGGCGATCGACCGCCGATTTAATGTTCTCCGTCGTCTACCAATCCGACGCCACCTGGAACGAAACGCGCTGGAAGCGGCCGGATTTCGACAAACTGCTGGTCGCCGCTCGCGCCGAGTTGGATACCGCGAAGCGCCGGCAGATGTATGGCGATCTGCAGATGATGGTGCATGACGACGGCGGCGAGATTATCCCGATGTTCTTCAATATGATCGATGCCGGCTCGAAGGATCTGCGTGGTTTCGTGCCGTTGTCGAC
The DNA here is from genome assembly GCA_016199745.1 of Gammaproteobacteria bacterium. Classification (NCBI taxonomy): domain Bacteria; kingdom Pseudomonadati; phylum Pseudomonadota; class Gammaproteobacteria; species Gammaproteobacteria bacterium. The sequence goes on along the minus strand of JACQFZ010000029.1, from coordinate 66,682 downwards.
ATTCGAGATGAGCGGCTTTCGAGCACCGGAAAAGGTTTGGTTGGAGACTTAGATTGTTTCCGCACTGGAGATGCCGCCGAGCTCGATGCGTGCCTGCAGGCGCTGGCAAGTGAATTTTCAGGCATTGCCGAGTAGGTCTTCCCGGATCCTACGCAGAAGGCCGGCATCGCCAGTGGTGGCGGTGGACGACCAGCGTTGCCAGTGTTCGCCCGATTCTTGCTGTCGAAAAAAATTCAAGACGTGACGGCTGGGTGCGACCCGTGTATTTTGCGCGCATACTTTGAATGTAAGGCGACGGAACCGAGCTGTCTCCCGATCAACGGTGAGAAAAGCCAAAGGAAAACGTCGCGGAATGATTTAAGTTTGCGCGTTATTGCGCCCACTAGCCTCTGGAAACCCAAGTAGCGGATGCCCCTTATTCAGCCTCTACCCAAGCACGCCTCGGCCGCCTTCGAGCTGAAGGGCCGCATGATGACGCTGTCCGTGTTGCGTGTGTTGACCTCCGATCTCGACGCCTTGTGCCAACAGCTCGATGCAAAAATCGCCACGGCGCCGGATTTCTTCCAAAATTTCCCGGTATTGCTCGACTTCGAGGAGTTATCCGAAGAGTCGCAGTGCGGCTTCGATATCGCCCGGATGAACCGTTTGTTGCGGGAACGTAGCTTCGTCCCCGTTGGCCTTCGTGCCGCCTCCGACGTACTGATCGGAATTGCCGCCGGCGTCGGTATCGGTGTGATCTCCGGCAGCGCCGCCCCCGAGCGCGATCGCCGCGAGCGCGCTAAAGATAAAGAGGCGTCGGCCAAACCGACCGCTAATTTGCTGGTGCGTCAGCCGGTGCGCTCCGGGCAGCAGGTCTACGCGGAGGGTGGCGATTTGATCGTCCTTACCACCGTTAGTCCCGGCGCCGAAATTTTGGCGGACGGGAATATCCATATCTACGGAGCGCTGCGCGGTCGCGCGCTGGCCGGCGTGCGCGGCAACACCGATGCGCGGATTTTTTGCCGCAGCCTAGATGCTGAATTGATCTCGATCGCCGGAAATTATCGTGTCAGCGAGAAGATCCAAGAATCCGAGCGTGAGCAGCCGGTGCAGATCTATTTGAACGGCGACAACTTAGTCATCGAAAATTTGTAGCAGTTCACCTTGGTATCCCAGGGTATTTTTAAGTCTCGGAGAAAAACAGCGTGGCAAGAATCATCGTAGTAACCTCCGGCAAGGGCGGTGTGGGCAAAACCACCACCAGTGCCGCTATCTCGACCGGCTTGGCGCTGGCGGGTCACAAAACCGCAGTCATCGACTTCGATGTCGGCCTGCGTAATTTGGACCTGATTATGGGTTGCGAACGCCGGGTTGTTTATGACTTCGTTAATGTTATCAATGGTGAGGCCAACCTCAATCAAGCGTTGATCAAGGACAAACGGGTCGAGCGCCTGTCGATCCTGCCGGCTTCGCAAACCCGCGATAAGGACGCGCTGACTAAGGAAGGCGTGGAGCGGGTGCTCGAGGAGCTAGCCAAGGACTACGACTATATTGTTTGCGATTCCCCGGCCGGCATCGAGCGCGGCGCCATGTTGGCGGCCTATTTTGCCGACGACGCCATTGTCGTGACTAATCCGGAAGTCTCGTCGGTTCGCGACTCCGATCGAATCTTGGGCATTCTCTCCAGCAAGACCCGGCGCGCTGAACGGAACGAGGGCAAGGTTAAGGAACATTTGCTGCTGACGCGTTATTCGCCGGCGCGCGTGCAAAAAGGCGAGATGCTCAGTGTCGACGACGTCCGCGAGATCTTGTCGATCGATTTGCTCGGCGTGATTCCCGAGTCGAGATCGGTATTGGCGGCTTCCAACTCCGGCGTACCCGTGGTTTTTGATCAAGAGAGCGACGCCGGCCAGGCGTATACCGACGCCGTTGCCCGTTATTTGGGTGAAGCCCGGCCGCACCGTTTTCTGGTTGAGAAGAAGAGCATTTTCGGTCGGTTATTTGGGACCTAGCCCATGAATTTCCTCAACTACTTTCGTTCGCTAAAAAGGCCGAGCGCCGCTGTCGCCAAGGAACGGTTACAAATTATCGTCGCCCGCGAACGTTCCACGCGTGGCGGGCCGGATTATTTGCCGTTGCTAAAGGAAGAGTTGCTGAACGTGATTCGTAAATACGTTCAGGTCGACCACGATGCGGTAAAAATCCAGCTGGATCGGGAAGGCGATTACGAGGTGCTGGAGCTGAATATTACGCTGTCGCCCGAACAAGCAGCGGTGCGGTAATTGCGGTATGGCGGGTCCCTGTTGCCAGCGCCTTCAGCAACAGGGATCGGTAGGCGAAGTCGTTAGGTATCTAACCAAACCATTTCCGGTGCCCGGCAGCTGCTAAGCTCCATGACCGGCGAAGCGATGAATCCTCGCAGTTTTTTCGATCCGGCATCCATCGTGTTGTGAAACATGGGGATGATCTCGCCGCAGTCCTCATGCACCATCATTTGCATGTCGTGGTACATCTGTTTGCGTTTAACGCGGTTAAGTTCGGCGCGCGCGGCCAATAACAGATTGTCGAAGTCCGGCCGCTTCCAGAACGTTTCATTCCAGGCGGCGTCCGATTTATACGTCACCGAAAACATCAGATCGGCCGTCGGCCGCCCTTCCCAGTAGGACGCGCAGAACGGCTTTTTCATCCACACGTTCGACCAGTAGCCGTCGGCCGGCGCACGTTCGATTTGAAGATTGATTCCGGCCTTAGCCGCGCTGTCCCGAAATAACTGTGCGCAGTTCACGGCACCGGTAAAAGCGCCATCGGAAACGGTCAGCACGATCGGACCGCTGTAGTCGGATTTTTTGTAGTGAAACTTTGCCCTCTCTGGATCAAACGGGCGTTGCAGGATTTGGCTCGAGTAGAACTCGTCGTGCATCGGAATGGGTTGATCGTTGCCAATCTTGCCATGGCCGAACAAGATGGTCTTGACCATCGCCGTGCGGTCGGCGGCGTATTTGAGCGCTAATCGTAGGTCTTTGTTATCGAACGGCGCTATGTCGCAGCGCATGGGTAACGAGTAGTGCGCGCCGCCGGAAATCTCGAATAGTTGCACGTTTTCGGTAACCGCTTTGACCTCCACGCGATTGATCAAATGGACCGATCCGCTAATCAACGCCTGAATGCGCGCGGTTGGGTCGTTAATAGCGAGCGTCTCGATGGAATCGACGAAGCCGCGATCGGAACGAAAATGATTGGGGTTGCGCTTGCTGGTAGTGCGTACACCGGGATCGAAGCTCTCCAGGATATAAGCACCGGTGCCGATACCGTCGGTAAATGTGCTGCCTTCTGGGCCGATGCAAAAATGGTAGTCCGCCAGCAAATACGGCAAGTCAGCATTACCGTTGTCGAGCGTAATGATCAGTTCATTCTTAGTCGTGGCCTTGATATCGACGACCGACATCAACAGTGCTTTGGCACCCGACTGCGAGTCACCGCGGCGGTGATGGTTGAGGGAATAAATGACATCGGCCGGTGTCAGCGTCTTACCGTTATGAAATGTCACGCCCTTCCGTAGCTTGATCACCCATTCTTTGGCGCCCGGTTTGGGCTCCCAGCTCTCGGCGAGCGACGGCTGAACTTCGGGTTTTGCGCGAAGGCCGGAACCGACATGGACTTCAACGAGCGTGTTGTAGAGCTGCAGGCCGGCGAGCGTGGGATAGGTCGACGACCAGGTAGCGGGATCTAAACTGTCGACCGAGGACGCGCCATTCGCGCCAAGGACTAGATGTCCACCCCGTTTCGGTGTCTGGTCCGCCGCGTCGGCGATGCCACCGGTAAACGTCGCTGAGATACCGAGCGCCGTCGCTTGTCTGATGAAGTCACGCCGACTCATTTTCCCGGTTTTTAGCGCTGTTTTCAGATCGTGCCGGTCACGCATGCAAAATTCCCTTCGCTTGGAGAGGTTTCCAGATAATAGCTCAGCGAAAGCGGGGTTTCGGAGAAACCCCGCAAATAGCGCTTATTTTAACGAATTGGGTAAATCAGCCCGGAATTACCGTCAGGCAAACCACACCATTTCAGCAGCGCGATACCCGCTCATTTCCGACGCTGGCGAGGCGATGAAGCCCCTGAGCTTTTTTGAACCGGCATCGATAGTGTTGTGAAACATGGGAATGATCTCACCGCTGTCGTCTTGCACCATCGACTGTAGGTCCTGATACATCTGTTTACGTTTCGCCCGGTTTAGCTCGACCCGCGCTGCCAGCAGAATTTTGTCGAAATCGGCTCGTTTCCAGAACGACTCATTCCAAACAGCGTCGGATTTATAGGCCACCGATAACATGAGGTCGGCGGTCGGCCGGCCTTCCCAGTAAGACGCACAGAACGGCCGTTTCATCCAGATATTCGACCAATAGCCATCGGCCGGTGCATGTTCGATCTCTAGTTTGATGCCGGTCTTGGCGGCGCTTTCTTGGAGCAATTGGGCGCAATTAACGGCGCCGGTAAAAGCACCGTCCGACACAGTCAGCGCGATCGGTCCAGAATGGCGTGATTTTTTATAGTGAAACTTTGCCTTCTCCGGATCGTACGGCCGTTGCGGGATTTGGCCCGAATAGAACTCGTCGTGCTGCGGGATCGGCTGATCATTAGCGATCGTGCCGTGACCGAACAATATCGTTTTGACCATCGTCGTTCGATCGACGGCATACTTGAGCGCCAACCGTAAATCCTTGTTGTCGAACGGCGCCATGTCACAGCGCATCGGGAAGGTGTAGTGCGCGCCGCCGGAAATTTCGAACAGCTGCACTTTTTCGGTCACGGCTTTGACATCGACCCGGTTGATCAATTGCACCGCGCCGCTGAGCAACGCTTCTATACGCGCGGTTGGGTCGTTGATGCCTAACGTTTCGACCGAATCGACGAAACCGCGATCGGAGCGGAAATGGTTTGGATTGCGTTTGGTAATGGCGCGTACGCCCGGTGTGAACGTTTCGAGCAGGTAGGCGCCGGTACCAACGCCGTCGGTAAACTTACTGCCCTCCGGTACGATGCATAGATGGACGTCTGCTAACAAATAGGGCAGGTCGGCGTTGCCGTTATCGAGCGTGAATATTATTTCATTTTTACCGGCGGCCTTAACGTCTACTACCGACGACAACAGCGGCTTGGCGCCGGAGGTCGAGTCGCTACCGCGATGATGGTTAATGGAGTAGACCACGTCGGCGGGAGTGAGCATTTTACCATTATGGAAAGTCACGCCCTTACGCAGTTTAAAGATCCATTCTTTGGCGCCGGGTTTGGTGTCCCAGCTTTCTGCTAAGGCAGGGTACGCTGTCGGCTTCGACCGAAGGTCGTCGCCGACGTTGATCTCGACCAGCGTGTTATAGAGCTGTAAGCCCAAGACGGCGGGGTAGGTCGCCGTCCAAGTGGCGGGATTTAGCGTGTCGCTGGAGGCGGCGCCGTTGATGCCGAGGACCAGGTTGCCGCCGCGTTTCGGCGTTTCGTCGTCGGCGCCAGCAGTTTTCGTTAGAACGCTGCTGGCAAGCCCCAGAGCAGTCGCTTTCTTAATGAAGTCACGCCGGCTGATGTGACCGCTTTTCAGCGCTGCCCGCAGATATCGCCAATCGCGCATTGCAGATCCCTTGCTTGGATAGAGCTTCCATCATAGATCACAAAAGGGTGGGTTTCCGCCGACCTCGGCGTGCGCACCAGGCATAGACTCGCGGTACCGCCTTCATCGCCGGTGCTTCGATGGACCGGAACGTGGCGTAACAGAACACGATGAGTATCGGGATCAGGCATAAGACAATGAGCCAATGCTGGCCCGCGGAAAGCGCCGCCGCTCGGTCGAATCCGAGCACGAAGCGGAAGGTGATAAACAGCAGGATGCCATGCAGCAGATACAAGCTATATCCCATTTCGCCAAGCAGCTGCGACGCGCGCCATTCGAGCGCACCGAATAGCGTATTGCCGCTGGCGACGATGATGAAGCCGAAAGCGAGCAGCAGAAGTTCGGACAGCGTGTAGGTGGTCGGAAAACTAAAGATCACTGTGCCGAAGCAAATCAGCGCAAACGCGCCCGCGGTTCCACCCAGCAGTCGTGAACGTAACGGTTCCCAGCGCACGGCGTATGCCGCGGCGATGCCAGCGAGAAACGCTGCCAGATGAAAGAACTTAAGGTCGCCCATCAGAACGATGACCACCGTGCAGGCACCAATGCTGAAAGCGATCCAACGAACTGAGGGAGCCGACGCCATAATAAGAGCGCCGAGCGGAAGAACCGCATAGAACAGCCATTCATAAGCAAGCGACCAGGTGACGCCGGCGACGATGAGGTGCGTATCGGTAACGCCGTTGAGATCGGGCGCCCAGGAAACGGTGAACGCGAGCCAGTGAATGGTGTTCCAAAGCAGCGATAACAGCGGTTGATGCAGCTCGAAATGAGATGCGCATAGCACCAACACGATGAGTAGCGCCACTGAAAATAGATAAAGCGGCGCCAGTCGCAAAATCCGCGATACATACAGTTGCAGCCAGTTAACCGGACGCGTGCCGCTGTCGAGTAGCTTTCCCCAGAACAAGAACGCCGTAATCATGAAGAACAGCGCAACACTGCTGTGCCCTAGATGGGTGTAAAGCCGCGACGGTCCTAGTTCCCAGCGGCCGGTACGCAGATAGAAATACCAGATCGACGCGTGGTGCAGAAACACACCCAGCGCCAAATAGCCGCGAAAACCGTCGAGCGACGTTAGTCGGCGATGGATCGACGGTGATTGGCCGAACAGCCATGCCAATAGCGCCGCCGTCGACGTGGCGAGCAACATGCCAGCGAACGCCGGCAGGATGCTTACGGGACTGAAAATGGTGCCTCCCCTATTTTGTGACTCGCCGCTTTCCAGTAGCGGCTGGGTAGATAAACGCCAGGCGTCGGTATCAGGAACGGGCGTATGGTACTGCGGAAGAATGGTTGTGCCCAGCGCTGTTACGTCGAGGCCAGGTCAGGTGTTGCGGAAGATCGTCGGTAATTTCATACCACGGCGCCTTTGCGCCGACATATATCGGGTAAGTGGGTCGAATGCCGATACGGCGATAACCGCTCTAGCATGCTAATCGCGTTCGTTTAGTCAGCCGCGCTCGCGCAGTAGATCGCGGATCTCGGTCAGCAGTTGCTGTTCTTTCGTCATCACCGGTACTGCTTCATGTTTTGCCCGCAGCCGATTGATGACCTTCAGCGCCATGAAGATCGCGAACGCGATGACGATGAAGTCGAACATCGATTGAATGAACTTGCCGTAGTTGATCGTTACCGGTGTATTCGCCAGCGGCGAACTGAGATGGATCGCCAAATCACGGAAATCGACGCCGCCAATCAAGAGGCCGATCGGTGGAGTGATGATGTCACCGACCAGCGAAGAAACAATTTTTCCGAAGGCGGCACCGATGACAACACCGACCGCCATGTCGACGACATTTCCTTTCATGGCGAATGTGCGAAATTCTTGCAATAGGCTCATAGCTCGTTCCTTTTCGTTGTCGGTGCCAGGTGGTGTGGACGCGCGGGCGTTGGCAATGTCGCCGGTACAGATTTCGGCACAAAGTCGCGCCGTAGATCAATAGGCGGGCGCAAAAGCTCGGTGGTTTTCCCGAGGGCAGGAACGACAGCGAAAGGCGGCTAGCGCTTGTCTTTAAGGCTACGCAGTGCATCCATCTTCCGGATAGCGCTGCCATTGGCATCGAGAAAAGAAATTTTATCTTCCAGGATAAGATTGGTCCGGTCTTCGGGCGACATTTCCAGGAACTGTTTCACGGAGAGATATTTCTCTCCGTCGATCGTTTTTACGATGATCGTTGCCACGACATCCGCCATAGTCTCTCTCCGAAGGTCCCCGGCCGGAACGATTGCTACTTTAACTTAAATTGTTGCGAGAGTTTGGCCAAATCGCTGGCGTTCTTGGCCACTTCCTTGATGCTGGCCGTCATTTCTTGCAGTGCTGGATTTTTGTCGGAGATTTGCGAAAGCTCGACACTGGCCACCGCCCAGGTTTGTGCCGAGTTCGCCAATGATTTCGAGCTGTCGATGATCCGTTGGATCGTCGACCGCAGCGTGCCGACGACTTTGTTGATGCCCTGGGCCATTTCGCCCAGCTCGTCGGAGCGATCGAGATCGATTTTTTTGCTGAAGTCCATCGCCGCCTGTGCTTTGAGGTTATCCAGCACGATCATCAATGACTTGGTGATGCTGCGAGTAATAGCAATGGCGAGGAAGACCGATACGGCCAGCGACAACAGGGTTAAGAGTAGATATACGAGCCGCTGTGTTTTAAACGTGTTGGTCCGATTAACGAGCAGACTGTCTTCGCCGTCGGCGGCCCGGTCCCACAGATTGAAGCTCTCTGTGCGCGCTGCCAACCCCGCTTCGACGAATTGATCTGCCGTTATGCTGGTGCTGGGGGCGTCGACGATCTCCTGAATCATTTTGATAAACACAACGGTCTTGACGTTATAGCTTTCCAACGCCGGTGGGATAATTTTTTGAAAGTGCGGCTCGATACCGTAGAAGTTTCTATCTTCATTGAAGGCGGTTTGCAGGCTTTGATTAATCCGATCCATGTCCTCTTTGAGTTGCGCGCCGTAAATCGCCATCTTGATGCGCTCGCTCTGACCGATAGTGCCGCTTCGTAACGCGCGCCAACCGGCATCGATAATTTCGGCCATTCGATCCTGCGTCTGCGGCAACGCCAACAGCGTAACGTCCATTGTGTAATAGCTGTCTAGATCCGGGTCGAGGATCAGATTAGAGGTATCGCCCATGTGGGTGATCATGGTGCGGATATCGTTCTTTAGGTGCTGATGCTTTTCTGCCAACGCTTCCAGCGACAGTTTGTCTCTGTTGGACTTCAGTTCCTGCCACTCCTGCGCCACCGTACCGGCGCGGAAATGGGTACGTTGACGCTTTTGTAAGCCCTCGTCGGTGAACTGGAGAGTTTCGCCCAGCTCTTTGTCGACCTGCGCGAGCTCGGCCATCGCCTCGTCGACTTCTCGTTCCTTATTTTGTATGCCGGCATTCAGCGGTGAGCTCGATTTAACGGCATATTCGGCCAGCAGGGTATTGTGCTCGGGAATGGCCTGCAGCAGTTTTTCTAAGGGGCGTTGGTAGCGATCGCCGTAAAGCTCGTACTGCGAAAACTGGATGTCGTAGTTAATGCTGTCGATGAGCAAGTAGAGCAAAACGGCGATTGGTAGCGAGAAGCTCAAGCTGATCATGAGCAGCTTTTGCGATGTTTTTAGGTTATTGAAAAATTGCACCAGCTTCATTTGACCCCCGGAAACAATAAGCCCCTCAATGAGGGGTATGTAAGGAGTGTAGATAATCTTCCTTACTCGGGAGGGCTGGATCGCTGCATTATCCATTGGCGCCGGATGCACCGCTTTGGACAAGCGCAGCCAGCGTAAAAGCTGTTTAAAAATTGTCAGTTACGTCGAAGGTAATGTGGCGGGATGGTCCACGATGCCGGCGAAAAGGGGGGGAGGTCGAGCCTTCCAAGGTCGACGGCCGCCCCTGCCGGCGTCGGTACCGCTTAGTGGGTCTTCTTTTGAATCAATTCGACCTTGTAACCATCCGGATCCTGCACAAAAGCGATAACTGTTGTGCCATGTTTCATCGGCCCGGCCTCGCGTGTCACGGTTCCGCCACGGCGTTTGATTTCGGCGCAGGCGCCATAGGCATCGTCGACTTCGACGGCGACATGGCCGTAGCCCGTGCCTATTTCGTAGTCGCCGACGCCCCAGTTGTAAGTCAGCTCCAGCGCGGCACCATCGGCTTCATCCTCGTAGCCGACGAACGCGAGCGTGAACTTTCCTTCCGGATAATCTTTGCGCCGCAATAAGCGCATGCCCAACACTTCGGTGTAGAACGTCAGTGAACGGTCCAGGTCGCCTACCCGTAACATCGTATGCAAAATTCTCATGGTCTTCGTTTCTCCCGTTGTCGATTTGCTGTGTTCAAGTTTAAAAATCCGTTTCTTGCGTGCCGCAAAATCTGTTTCAGTGCATGGAAGTGATTGGCGGAAAAATTCAAATATGCCGCCCACAGTTCCACCGTCTTGCCGGCGACGGCGTCGGTAACGTGCGCCCGGTCGATAGCGCAGTAATATAGCTTTCGCACGCGCTTCGAAGTAATACAACGTATTGAACGCTTCAGCAACGGTCAGGGCGACCACCCTATTTTCCGGCCGTCATCGCATCCCGCAATCGCTAAAGGTGATCGTTACGTCGGGATGTTTGCTCTTCCAAAAGTTGAATGCTTCGTCGTCGATAATTTCCAACGTTTTATGCCCGCGTTCGCAGGTGTGTCCCCACTCATGCGTCACCAGCGCGAAGTAGCACGCTTGCCGATTGCTGACCGGGTCCGGCAGATTTTTTATGCGGTTCAGAAAGTCCGGGCACATGTGGCATCTCTTATTCGAGAAAACCGCCCAGCCGTTATTTGTTCCGTTCTTATCGGTGCAGCTGCCGCCCATCGATTTTTCGCAGACGACCTTGCCGTTTTTCTTGAACCTATTCTCGAGGCAATTTCCGATCGTCACCGGCCAGTCGCGGATATCTTCGAGCACCGCTTTATATTCCTGCCAATGATCTGCGCCAAAATCGATCGCCAGTCCGATTTCGGTGACTTCTTTGGAAGTGCAGTCGTTGATGTCGGACGGTCGGTCCGGCTTGTCGGTACTGGTCGTGGTCGACGTCTTCGGCAGATCGGCGGGACAGTCAGGATCGTTCGGGCATACCGCGATATTGCATTTGTTGTCTTGTCCGCAGGGCGGAGGACCCTCGAGACTGTCGAGCGCGGCCACGCGAATTGTGCGGGTGGCTGTTTCGGCGGCGAAGTCCGCCTGATTCAGGCCGAGCGATAAAACGAAAATAAAAAGCGTCAGCGTGTGCCGGAAGGTCATGATCTTCTCCTTTTGATCGACTGATGCCGACCCTAAGCTGACGGAGAAACGCGTGCTATAGCACCAACGGCTATAAGCTCTACGACCAATTGTTGGCGGCGGAGCAGGAACTACGGTGAGGTTAAGGGTAAGTCGCGCCGGCGAGAAATGCTTCTATGAGCGGCGCCAATTCTTCCGGTTGGTCGTGATGCAGCATATGGCCGGCGTCGCGTACCCTGTGTTCCGTCAGATTCGAGAACGCCGCTTTGCGCTTGGCGAACTCTGTCGGATGTTCGTTGATCCATTTGCGCATGTACGAGTCTTCGGCTTCGACCAGCAGCACGCGCGCAGTGATGTGGCGCCAACATGCCGTCGCTTCCTCCAGCCGATAGAGCAGCGGATAGACCAGCTTGTGCGCTGGGTCGCTGCGCAATCGCGCACTGCCGTCGGCTAGTTCCTCGGCCCAATGCGGCGCGAGAAAGCGCGCTTTGTCGTCGCTCAGCCGTGGGTTGTTCTTCTTAAGCCGGGCGACGACGGCATCGAGATTCGCATAGTGCGTCAGCGGCGGCGGGTCGATGATTTCGTCGAGCCAGCGACGGTAACGTGCCGGTGCCTCGGCCGGATCGTTGCGCGGCACGCCGATAGCATCGAGCGACACGACGTGCGACACCCGTTCCGGCCGTATGCCGGCATACAGGCAGACGATATTGCCGCCGAGGCTGTGTCCGATCAGCTTTGCCGGTGCCTCGGCCGAGTACTGTGCCAACAAGGCATCGAGATCGCCCAAGTAGTCGGGCACCCAGTAGCCTTGCGGGTTCCATTGTGACAAACCGAAGCCGCGCCAATCGGGGGCGATGACATACCAGTCTTGCTGCAGAGCGTCGACGAGAAATTGAAATGACGCCGACGCATCCATCCAGCCGTGCAGCATGAATAGCGTTGGCGCGGACGGTTGGCCCCAGGTGCGTACGTGATAGTGCAGACCGCGGATCGTCGAGAAATGCGACTGACTCGGTTTTATTGGCATGGGCTATAACGCATTAGGGTTCGTGGCACTCTGCCAAACTACACGATATTGCCTCGGGTAGCTTGACCGAGCGCCGCGAACCCTAACGGCGACGGCGAATACGTTAGTTCTTTACGTAATCGTACTTTCCGTCCTTCCATTCGTACACGACATATCCGGGACCGATGACATCGCCGTTACCGTCGAACGAGATTTTGCCGAGCACGGTCTCGAACCGCTTGCCGCTCTTCAATACCTTTGCTACATCGGCCGCTTTAGTGCTGCCCGCTTGTTTCACGGCCTGCGCCCACACCTGGGTCGCGCCGTACGCGTAGAGCGTCGAGCCTTCGGGTTTGTAACCTTGCTGCACGAATTTTCTTACCACCGAAACCGCCGAGAGTTCGCGCGTCGGATCCGGGCCGAAGGTCATGAGCACGCCTTCGCCGGCCGGTCCGGCAATCGTCCAGAACTCATCGGTCACTAAGGCGTCGCCGGACATCAACCGTGTCTTCATACCTTGGGCGTGTACCTCGCGGGCGATTGCCGCGGCCTCGGTGTGATAGCCGCCGAGGTAGATCAGCCCGATGTTCGCTGCTTTCAGTTTTTTCACCAGCTCCGAGTAGTCCTTCGCACCTGGGGTGATAGCCTCGTACATCGACTCTTTCGTGCCGAGCTTATTCATCGTCTTCTTCGTTTCGTCGGCCAAGCCTTTGCCGTACGTGGTGTTGTCGTGCAGGATCGCGATGTTCTGATTTTTGAAACGAGTGGCGATGTAGGCGCCGGCGACCAAGCCTTGCTGATCATCGCGGCCGCATACGCGCAAAACGTTCTTCAATTGGCGGTCGGTGAATGCCGGATTGGTTGCCGCCGGTGAAATCTGCAAGATACCCGCTTGACTATAGATATCGGACGCCGGAATCGATGTGTCCGAGCAGTCGTGACCGTTCACGAACACGACTTTTTTGTTGACCATCTCTTTCGCCGCTGGTACCGCTTTCTGCGCATCGCACTGATCGTCGCCGACTTCCAGTACGACTTTCTGCCCGAGCAGGCCGCCTTTGGCGTTGATGTCGGCGACCGCCATTTCCATGCCGCGTCGCACTTGCTCGCCATAAGCGGCATATTGGCCGCTCATCGAGCCGACGACACCCACTCGGATATCTGCTTGCGCGGCGGTGGCGAGCAGTAGAGAAAAAGCTAACGAAACCATACGCAGCGTCATTTCTTCAGTCCCCTATTACTCTCGGCTCATTTACCCGAGCTATTGGTGGTGTCCTACATCACGGGTGAGGGCGTCGGCGAGGAATGCGACTATCACGACATCCTTGAAAATGTGCATTTATCCCGGTAATCCCTGTACCGGCGAAGCGGAACGACAGCGCCCGAACGCGCCATTCTCGATGGTACTTATATAGTCTGTCTTCCTAGGCGCTGCTACCGGGACCGCGCTGTCACCGCAAAACGCGCGGTTTCGCTAAGCCATCGGCGACTTTCCGACGGCAGACGCGTCCTGCAGAGACAGCGCCTGCTGGCTGGCAAATTGCCGCGCTGCCCCGGTCAGCGGGTCGGTGAAGGCAATCGCTTTGGCGAGCAGTTGTAGCGGGCGCGAGAAGTCGTCTTGGTCGCGGGTCAGCAGTTGCGGATAAAACGCGTCATTCATAATAGGAATGGCCAATGACGCCATATGAACCCGTAGTTGGTGTTTTCGCCCGGTGACCGGCGTTAGCTGGTAAAGCGCCAGTTCTCCCCTGGCTTCGATGAGCTCGATGTGGGTCTCCGAGTTTGGCTCTCCCGCGGTTTCCTGCATTCGAAAAAACGGTTGTCCCTCCACCATTCGGCTGCGATGGACGCGTGGAAAACTAAGATCGGGACGTAATCGTGCCAATGCGTGGTACGTCTTAGTGACTTCGCGACGCTGGAACAGCGATTGATAGTGACCGCGGCTGTTAGGAGTAATGCAAAAGAGCACGAGACCGGCGGTTTCGCGATCGATGCGATGGATCGGTGCGAGATAATCGAGCCGCAGTTTTCGTTTCAAGCGAACCAGCAACGTTTCGTGGAGGAAACGGCCGGAGGGAATAACCGGCAGAAAATGCGGTTTGTCGACGACGACTATGTGGTCGTCTTGGTAAAGAATCGTTTCTGTAAACGGAATGGATGCTTCGGTATCGAGCTCACGATAGTAATAAAGCCGAAGGCCACTGCGATAAGGAGTATTGCAGTCGATCGGGGTGCCGTTTTCATCAACCACGAGTCCCTTTTGCATGCGCGCGATCCATGTCGCCGCGGCAATATCGGTGAAGCGATCCACTAAAAACTCCAGCATGGTGCGCCACGCGCCGTCGGGTAACCAGACGGCGCTCGGGCTTACGCCGTCGCGTGCGGGAAGTGGGGCGATCATTGTGAAACGGTTTTTATCATCTTATGAATGTCCATGCACTTGTTTGGCTTATGAATGCGCAGACAAAAAAATCGCTCGCGTATTAAGATCACCAGTGTAGCGAAGGTCTTCGCTAACCACGCAATGGAGAAGGGACATGGATGTTCAGCACCTTGCTCGTCGCCGATCTGGATCAGTTGGCACGTTAGCGCTGGCCGTTATTCTGCTGGTGATCGGCGTTTCTCGGACAGTCCTTGCCGAAGAACTCACCGAAGTCCATGACTTCGGTTCTAATCCCGGCGATCTACGAATGTTCAAATATATTCCCCCGTCGTTGCCGGCATCGGCGCCGTTGGTGGTCGCGCTGCACGGATGTACGCAAACCGCCGGCGACTACGATGACGAGACCGGCTGGACCCAGCTCGCACGGCGCTGGCACTTCGCGGTGTTATTGCCGCAGCAGCAAGGAATCAACAACCCACGACTGTGCTTCAACTGGTTCAACGGTTGGGCGCCGTCAGATTTTTGGTTCTGGGGTGAATGGGGCACAGACCAAGTACGCGACGCCGGCGAAGCGCTGTCGATCAAACAAATGATCGATCGCGTGAAGACCGAGCATAAGGTCGATCCCAAGCGAGTTTATGTGACCGGCCTTTCCGGCGGCGGCGCCATGACGGCGGTCATGTTGGCGGTTTACCCGGAGATTTTCGCCGGCGGCGGTGTTCTCGCCGGTGTGCCGTACTTGTGTGCCAGCACCAGCTCGGCGGCGCTAACACGTTGCGGCGTCAGCCTGGACCAGTCGCCAACGGTTCCGATCACCGACCTGACGTCGCACGAATGGGCCCAGCGCGTGCGCGACGCGACCGACTACCAAGGACCGTGGCCGCGCGTTTCGATCTGGCAAGGCGATGCCGACAAGACCGTCAACCCGCGCGATGCGGTCGAGCTGGCGGAGCAGTGGACCGCCATTCACGGCGTCGACCAAACGCCACCGGAAGAAAACCGCGTCAAAGGATTTCCGCATCGGGTCTACCGCGATGCGAACGGCAACGCGCTGGTGGAAACGTACGTGATCCCCGGCATGGGCCATGGCGTTCCGATCGATCCGGGTAACAATGCCGATCATTGCGGCCGGCCGGCGCCGTATATGTTCCCGGTCGGAATCTGCGCGAGTTACTACATCGGCAAGTTCTGGGGACTGGATGGAGCGGGGACGGCGTCTGGCAACGCCGCTACGCCCGCCGCCAAGCGAAGGCAGGTGCGGTTGTCGCCGACCGGCTGACTTCAATTCTTTGGTTCAGATTGCCGCGTGCTACTCAGTCTGCACGTGCGCCGCTATGATTCGTCCGCATAAGACCGGCGGTTCGCTGCGACCAGCTGCCGATTCTCCTCAAGCGGTTCGAATCTAAAAGTTGAATGCTGCGAAATACGCCGGCTTCGGCGATTGGCGACTGCCGACGTTGGAAGAAGCGATGGCGTTGATGGAGTTCCCGGCCAACGACGGTATGCACATCGATCCGGTATTTCTACGCGGTATCAACTTTATCTGGACCGCCGATCGAGCGCCGGATGGAAGCGGATTCGTGGTGTACTTTTACGACGGTGTGTTGTCGACCGAGCGCGCCGATTTCAGCGCCTGAGTGCGGGCGGTTCGATAACGCGTCGGCGCGTCAACGGTCGGCGAATGTTACGCCGGGATGTCGGGAATCAATCGACTTTCCAGTCGTGCGATAAAGTCCTTGAGCAACAACTTGCGCTTCTTGAGGCGGCGCAATTGCAGTTGGTCCATCGATGGATCCTGCCCTAAGCGCTCGATGGCGCTATCGAGCGCTTTGTGTTCGAGGCGATATTCATACAACTTCGCCCGTGTGACGGCTTCGAGCTCGACCATGTAGATATCTCTCGTATATTAGGCGTCGCGCTTCTTCGGTCGAATCACAACTGTGCCGGCGAGCTTGTCGTGCCAGCCCTGTTTGCGCGGATCGATTCCTACCCAAAGAATTCCGAGAAATAGCGGAATGGTAGAGACGTAGTAGCCAAGATAGCGTCCGATCAGTTGTCCAGTCGTCGGTGCTTCTCCTGTTTTTTCGTCGACGATGCGAGCGGAAAACGCCATCTTTCCCGGCGTCGCCTGCTTCGCTTTCCAGAAGACCACTGCGGCTGCCGCCGGCAAGACCCAGGAGACGATGAAGTCGAGCCATCCTTGCACGAACTTCTCGCCGTTCCAATACGCCGGGCCGTAGATCGCTGTTACGATCGGCGCGCAGATCAACAGCACCAATACCGAATCGATCAAGGCCGCGCCGACCCGCGTCCAGAAGCCGACGTACTCCATATCTTCAAAAATCATGGACCTCACCTTACGCCTCCAGTTTTGGAACGCGGCGAGCGCCGCGGACGTCCAGATTAGCGCAGGTACGCGGTACGTCAACAGGTCGGCGGATGCAGTTTAGTAGGAAAGCTGTCCCAAGAACGCTCGAATTCGCGGGTGCGGCTGATGAGTGAAAAACTCCTGCGGCTTGGCCTCGGCCAGGATCCCACCTTGATCGAAAAAGATAATCCGATCGGCGACGTCGCGCGCGAAGCCCATCTCGTGCGTTACCACGATCATCGTCATGCCCGACTTCGCCAGATCCTTCATAACGTCGAGCACCTCTTTCGTCATTTCCGGGTCGAGTGCCGATGTCGGCTCGTCGAACAGCATGACTTTGGGTTGCATGGCGAGGCTGCGGGCGATGGCGACGCGCTGTTGTTGGCCGCCGGATAGTTGATGCGGATATTTGTGCGCGTGATCTTCCATGCCGACGCGCTCGAGCAGCTTGAGCGCCATCGCTTCGGCGGCGTCGCGCTTGCTGCGGCGCACGCGGCGGGGCGCGAGGGTAATGTTGTCGAGTACCGATAAATGTGGAAACAAATTGAACTGCTGAAACACCATGCCGACTTCGCGTCGCACCTCGTCGATGTTGTTACAGTCGTCGTTGAGTTCGACACCGTCGACGACGATCCGCCCGCTGTCGTGCGCGGTCAGTCGATTCAGCGTTCTAAGGAAGGTGGATTTGCCAGAACCGGAAGCACCGATGATGACGGCGACTTCGCCTTGACGGAACGTGGTGGAGACGTCCTGCAATACGTGAAATTTTCCGAAATGTTTGCCGACATGCTCGGCGATAATGAGGGGCGGTGATTGAGCCGTAGCGTCTGTGGTAGGAGGTGATGGCGTCATAGGGGCCCGTGCTCGTCGCTGATGGTTAGCGTCGGCCGATGTCTAATCGGTCCTCGATTGCTCCGGAAATCTGTGTCAACACCGTCGTTAGTAACAAGTAGAGACACGCGGTAGTAATGAACACCGGTACCGGCTGGAACGTCGCGGCTTGTATGCGGTTACCGATGTTCGACAGTTCGACCACGCCGATAACGTAAGCGAGCGATGAATCTTTGAGCAGCGCGACGAAATTGTTCACCAGCGGTGGCAACGAGATCTTGAACGCTTGCGGAAAAGTGACATCGAAGAATGTTTGCAGCGGACTTAAGCCGAGCGAGCGCGCCGCCTCGATCTGTCCCTTCGGAATCGCCTGAATGCCGGCGCGAATCGCTTCGGCGTTATAGGCGCCGACGTTAAACGCAAGCGCGACCGCGGCGGAGTTGAAGTCCGACAGTTGCAGCTCAGGAACCAACATCGGCAATGCCAGAAACACGAACAAGATTTGCACCAACAGCGGCGTGCCGCGGATGATCCAGATATACGCCGCCGACACCATACGCAGCACCAGAAATTTCGACAGTTTGCCGACCGCTACCAATACGCCGATTAAGACGCCGATGATGCCGGATAGGAGCGTCAGCTCTACCGTGGTGCGCGTGCCTTCGGCGAACAGTTGTGCCGCTGGCCCGATAGGATCGGGCGCCCACGATAGCGGAATCGCGATGAGCCACAGGATGAGTACCAAAAGCACCGCCGATACCAAAATAATCGCGGTGCTTTTTCGTTCGGGCGACCAGCTGGGCGACGATGTGGTTGCCTGGGTCATGGCGACCTCTCTCGGTGTTCGGAAGTGGTCTTGTGTAGAACGGGCGATGAATTACCCGTCTACTGTTCGTAACCCGGATTGCGCTTCACTCCATCCGGGCTACCGATTGTTGAAACAACTTCTAGGGTCTGTCCTGCATGGCAGTTACTTAAGCAACGTACCGTAGATATTCCCTCTCCCCGCTTGCGGGGAGAGGGTGAGGGAGAGGGGCGCCTGAAGTATCGAGGCTCTTAAATGCGCCCCCTCTCCCTTACCCTCTCCCCCGAAAAGCACGGGGGAGAGGGGATAACAAACCATAAAGGCGTTAAGTAAGTGCCACTAGGGACGGACACTAGTGGCAGCGCACGTCTTCGTCGAAATACTTCTTCGAGATCGCCGCGTAGGTGCCATCCGCCATCACTTGCTTAAGCGCTTCGTTGTACGCCTGTGCCAGTGAATTGTTGCCTTTCTTCACCGCTGCCGCGACCCGTTCGACTACCACGAAGTCGCCGATTTTCAGATTCGCTTTGGGATTCGATGCCACCGCCGGCTTGGCGACGAATTTATCCGTCACCCATGCATCGACCCGCCCACTCATGAGCGCGCTTTGCGCGTCGGTATCTTTCGGGAAGTTTTTGACGGCGTTGATGCCGGGAATTTTCTGTAGGGCTTCTAGGTAGCTCGTTCCGGTCTGGGCGGCGACAGTGTGCCCGGCAAGGTCTTTAGCCTTGCTGATCGAGGCGCTCTTACTGACGATGACGCCACCCGAGCAATAGTGCGGCGCGGTGAACGTCACTGCCTTCTCGCGTTCCGGGGTGATGGCATGCGATGCAATTACCAAGTCCCATCGGTCCGTCGCCAATCCGGCAAGCAACGCATCGAACGCCAGCGTCTTCCATTCCACCGCCAACCCCATCTTCTTCGCCACCGCGTCGGCCACGTCGATCTCAAACCCAGTCAGACGGCTACCTTCGAAGAAGTTGAACGGCGCGTATTGTCCTTCCGAAGCAATGACGATCTTTCCTTGTTTCTTGATTTCGTCGAGGCTGCGCGCTTGCGCTGTGACGGCCACCACACTCAGAACGACACACAGGACGGCTTTCAGGAATTTCATACGTCTCCTCCGTGAATGAGTGTTCGTAGTATGGACCCAAGACCTGCGGCCGTGGGTTATTGTGTACGCAACCTACGGGGCTATGCCGGAACGTGTCAACGTTGGCGTGTGGGTGATTACAAAGTTTAGGGTAAGTGCTTTTGATGGGTAAGTTAGGGCGAGCGTAGGGAGATGCGCCCTAACCAACTATGCCGCGAGCCCGCTGGAGCAAGAGACAATCAGGATCCAGCGTCTGAATTTCGTGAATTACGTCGTCAGCCTTGCCGGTATTGCCCAGTTGTTTATGGGCAATAGCTACGTAGCACAAATTGAGTGCACGGTCCGTGCTACGTTTAACTCCGGCATTAGAGTCGAGCAAGAGCGTTAGACCTTTCTCATATTGACCACTTTCCACTAGTAGAGAACCCAAGGTGCCTTTGATAGCGATATCATCGGGCGCAAGTCGTAGCGCTTCAGACGCAAACGCCAATGATTCCTCAGGTAACTTCATGGTTCCATCCAGCAAATCGCTCCACGCTACCTGATTTAATAAATGTGCGCGTACTAGATCTAACGTGCGATAAGCCTGTAAGCCGTTAAGAGCTGCTTGGCGGGTACCCGCATAGTCTTTGATGGCGAGGCATTCGGCGCCGGGCAATAAATAGTGAGCGGCAACATGTGAACTAAAATCATCCGCTTTCCGAAACGGAAGACGCAGCAATTGCAGACCGTCACTCTCCTCCTGGTTGCCTTCCTCGGTTATGTAATGCTTTGGGTACAAGCTCACGACAAATGCCACCAGATTGGCGGCGATAAAGACTAGGGTGGGATAGAAGTATGTGTTTGCTGGCCAGTTACGTAGAGCTGTTTCGGGCGTCAAGCAACTCAGCATGATGGCGATGGACAAATTAGTCATTGGTCCGGCCAGAACGAATACCGCATGTCTCAATCGCACCCAATTCAAGGCCGGGTGGGTCGCTACAACATGTCCGCCGCCGAAGGGGAAGACTCTAAGAATTATCCAGGCTCCAAATAGTCGGATTTGCCAAAAAGTGGTTCCAGTGCCGATTACCAATCGTTGTACCCGCATTCCCACCGAACGGGATGCAATCGCATGCCCAAGCTCATGAAGGACTACCGCAAGAACGCTGAGTACGTACAGTAGGGCTATGTTTAGCAACATCCATCCAAAGCCGTTGCCACGAAAGACAAGAACTATCAAGAGGCCAACGCCGACATAAAGGGCCAACCCAAATAACGCGGAGCGTTGTTGGTGCTGCTGCTTATCTTTCCAGCAGTTGGCGCAATACGAATGCTTAGCAGGCAGTTCGACTGCCTCGCTCAGTGCAGCTCCGCACTCTTTACAGTTATTCGCCATGTCAGTTATTTCATTTTTGTTATAGGAAACGACAGCTTTCTTTTTTTACGAATTAAGGATAGACCACAGTGGATTACACTTAACTCGACTATGTTACTAAACTGACGACCCCGACCTTATTAGCAGGTCCCTTCCCCTTCAGGGGGAAGGACAGGATGGGGGTGGGTTGTGATCGCTACTGTAAAAAAACCCACCCCCACCCCAGCCCTCCCCCTGAGGGGGAGGGAGTGGCGGCGGATACGTTTCGGTTTTTGCTTTCAGTAAGTGCCATTCGTCTTGCACTCCTTAATCTCCATCGAATAACTGTCGGCTACGGGAGTAAGAGTCACGTTGCTTCACCGGTATTGAAGCGACCGGCGCACCAACGTATAAGGCAAAAAACTGCAGTACTCTTTTTTGGTATTCAACCGGCGCAACGTTATACAAGTCGACGTGTTTAGCGCCCGCAATCGCCCAGAATTGTTTAGGCTCTGGTGCTGCGTCGAACAGGCGTTGTGCCTCGGCGAGGGGGGTGTGTTGATCTTCTGTGCCTGCCAAGACGAAGAGCGGGGCGCTGGCATGGCGAACGGCGTCAATGGGACGAAGGGCGTCGGCGTTGATGCCGAGATGGAATTTGAGCTGCAAAGTCAGTAGCGGTTCGAGCGGCGGACCGAAATTGCCTAGTCGTATCCGAAGGCGATCGGCAATGGCTTGCTCGATAGTCGGATAAACCGACTCGATGACCAATGCGTCGACTCGCAGGGGTTCCTTGCCAAGCAAGGCCGCCGCTCCACCTAACGATTGGCCGATAGCACCTACGTGCTTGCAGCCAAATTTTGCGCGAACGAAGACAAGCGCCGCGCGGGCGTTCTGTGATTCCAGGTAGCCGAAAGTGATGTGATCCCCCGGGCTTTGACCGTGCGCCTGGAAATCAAAGAGCAACGATGCGTAACCGGCTTCATGCAGAAATCGGGCGCGCTTAATCATATCTAGTCGATGTCCGCGAACTCCGTGCATCAGAAGGATGCAATGGGAGTTTGCGCCTGCGGGCACGAACCAGCCGCGAATGCCGGAGAATTCGATTTCTATCGCGTGCAGATCTTCCGGCGGCGGTCCAATGTTGTGTGGGGCAGGTGCCGACAGCGTTGAGCCCAGTTCATATATGCCAAGGATAACTATCAGCATTAATCCTGAAATCGACAATGCGACTAGTTTGATGGAACGACGCATCGCGTCCGGCCAGTCTTAATCAATTATGACCACCACCACCGCTTCCACCCTTACCGCCTTTCCCGCTATTGCCGTCATGGTCAGCTTTTCCCTTGCCGGATGTGGCGGTGCTTGTCGCGTGATCGTTGCGCGATTTTTTTTCGGCATGGGCGGCCGAGCTGCGCTGCGACCGCTGGGCGGCGCTGACGACGGCGCCGAGTTTAAATCCAAGCTCGTGCGCGATTTGGCCGAAGCCTAATTTTTCGCTGCGCAACGATGCTACCTTGGCCAGTGCCAGTGTCGTGTCGGGATAGCTGACGGGGTCGGTCATCGCCAGCCGCTGCGCCATCGCCAGTTCTACCGTAATTTCGCCCCATCCTTGTTTTTGCCTCCGCATTTTTTGCACCGAGTCCGGCGAGACACTAAATTCGGTTGCTAGCGCTTGCGCCCGCTCGTTTTCTTTTTGATGTAACGCTTCGCGGTCGATGTTCTTGCTGATCGTTTTCAGGCGCGCTTCATCGGCGTCGGCGGCGGCCAGCACTGTGGCAGTCGCCGACGTCAGCAGTAGACCGCCCAAAATGGCAATAAAAGCCAATTTTTTCATCGCCATCTCCGTTCTGAACATATCGTCGTTTCACTTGCTCGCGCTAAACAGTGCGACACAACCCTCAACGCGAATCGACCAGTTCCCGAAGTGTTGCTTGAGTGCCGCTTCGAGATCTTCGAGCCGATCGCCGGCGTTGCCGAAGATGCCCTTGGCGTTGTAAACGCGCATGAGCTTGTTTGCCAGCCGATGGCGCTTGACGCCTTCGCCCAAGATTGTCGAGCCGAATATCACGCCGCCGTCTGCCAGCAGCGGTTTTAGGTGAGCGAAGGCGGCGCTCTTCGTTTTTAGATTGCCGGGTAGGCAGTGGAGTAGGTAGTTGATGCCGATCGAGCCGAAGTCGGCATCGTCGATATCGATCGGTTGCAGCACGTCGACGACGTGGCACGACGGGCGATAGCGGCGGATGCGGTGGGCGGAGGCTTGCAGGCAATTGGGGTTAAGGTCGAGCAGGGCGATGGTCGGTGTCGTCGTTGGAAATCGGCAACGATCGAGAAAGTAGCCGGTGCCGACGCCGACGTCTAAATGCTTGTCGGTGACGTGCTGGTTATAAAGATCGAGCACCCGGCGCGATGGGCATTGCCAAATGAAGGAGCTCGAAAGCCCAAGAATGAACAAGTCGTACAAGCCCAACACCGGTTTCGTATAGACGGCGGCGCCTTTGCTGGAATCTATCAATGTCGGCGACGGCGGATTCTGCGCATGAGTCATTTCTGTCTGTCCCTGTGACGGTAAAAATTCTTTGAACCAACGCCCGATGTTATGGGCACTCACCTGCGTACATAGTGACTCAAGCAGGGTTGGGCCGCCATCGTTAGTAAAAAGCGTAAACACGCGGTGTCCCTGGTTCGGCAGAAATTTTATCTACCTCTAAAAACAATATCGAGACGATACCCATGACCCGCTCCGGCTTCACGTTACTCCTGCCGTTTGCCGCGGTATTGTCGCTGTTTAATCTGCCTGCATTGGCGGCACAACCGGTGCCCATCACCGCGGTCAGTGCCAGTCGTCACGATGGCAATGTGCCGGCGGACACGCTCGATAATAATTTCGACACACGCTGGTCAGCGGCTGGCGATGGCCAGTGGATCCGATTCGATCTGGGGTCGATCAAAAAGATCAATGCCTTGGCGATCGGTTTCTTTAAAGGAAACACGCGGCATACGCGGTTCGATCTGGGTGTCTCGGCGGACGGCAAGACCTGGTCGACCGTATTCAGCGGGCAGAGCAATGGCACGACGCTGGCACAGGAGACGTTTGGCTTTATTCCCGTGCAAGCGCGGTATGTCAGATATGTCGGCCACGGAAACGACACTAGCGATCCGAACGTCGGTCAATGGAATAGTTTGACCGAAGTCGATATCTACGCCGTGGCGCAGGTTCCGGCAGCGCCCACAGATCTCACCGCCGATGCCGGCAATGCGCGCGTCAATCTTGCGTGGTCGGCGGCTACGGGTGCCGATGCTTACAACATTAAACGCGCCACCGTTCGCCAAGGTCCGTACAGCAACATCAACAGCGGGCAAGCGGCAACGAACTTTGCCGATGTCGGCGTTACCAATGGGGTTAGCTATTACTACGTCGTCGCCGCCGTGAACGGCGCCGGCGAAAGCGTCAACTCGGCGCCGGTGGCAGCCACGCCGCGCGATGCGACCTCGGAGATCGTGGTGCGGGTGGTCACGGCTAGCAGCGATGACGGCAATGTTCCCGCCAATACGATCGATAACGATGTCGCCACGCGTTGGTCGGCGGTCGGCGATGGTCAGTGGATACAGTTCGATTTCGGCCAGATGACGACGATCGGCTCGGCCAAAATCGGCTTTTACAACGGCGATCAGCGCAAAGCGCGATTCGATCTTGCGGTATCGGCCGATGGCGTTAGCTGGACGGTCGTCGATCGCGGCGAAAGCAGCGGAGTGACGCGCGAGATCGAAGGTTTCGATTTCGCCGATGTCGACGCCCGTTATCTGCGTTACATCGGTCATGGCAATAGCGTCAATGATTGGAACAGTCTGACCGAAGTGAACCTCTATGCGCCCGGCCTGGTCGACACCACCGCGCCGTCGGTAACGCTGCCAGCGCCGGCCAATAACACGACGGTTCAAGGAACGGTATCGATGGAAGCCGCGGCCTGGGACGATGTCGGCGTCACCCGCGTTGAGTTCTTACTCGACGGTCGTTCGCTCGGTGCCGATGTCACGCCGCCGTACACTTACCGCTGGGACACCGCCAGCGCCAGTGTCGGTAACCATAGGCTCAGCGCAAATGCTTACGATGCGGCCGGGCGCATGACGTCGAGCGCGATAGTCGCGGTATCGGTAGCACGCGTGACACCCCCAGACCCGAGTTCGTGCGCGTTACCGGCGTATCCGACACCGAGCTGCACCGGCGTGCCGGCGGGCACGGCGCTGACGACGATCAACGGCGATGTCACGCTATCGACGCCGGGCCAAGTCTTCGAAAACAAACGTGTCACCGGCAGTATTACCGTCGCTGCCGATGGCGTCGTTATTCGTAATAGCGAGGTCTACGGCGAGATTGGCAATTGGAATGGCGGCAATCCGTTCCGGTACACCGTGACCGACAGCACGATCGGGCCGCCGTCCGGATGTAACAGCACGAGCGCCGTCGGTGCCGGCCGGTTTACCGCCAAACGTTTGTACATTCGTAATACGAGTGACGGATTCCGTATTTCACACAACGATGTGACCATCGAAGATTCATTCGTCATCCTCTGTTCCAGTCCAGGCGATCACTCCGATGGCATACAAGGGTACGAGGCCGGGATCAATAACGTCATTCGCCACAACACCATCGACCAGCGCCTTGCAGAAGATTCGACGTCGAACGTATTCATGGCCAACGAATCGAAGCAAGCCGAGTTATACGACAACTTGTTTATGGGCGGCGGTTACACCATTCGTGTGCACGACGGCGGTGGCAGTCGTTATATCGTTCGCGGTAATCGAGTGGTAGACGGCAGTTGGTCTTATGGCCCTTCCTATGTGAGCTGCAGCGTCACGCAATGGTCGGATAATCGATTAGTGACGATCGATGCGAACTACAAGGTGACCGCGCTTAACAACGAGTTTGCACCGTCGTGCGATTGAGCCGCCACGCTATCGCCGCCCAAGGTCGGCTGTCCGGCGACACCGAGCGGATGCCGCTGTTCGTCACCCACGGTATCCGGTGTAGCGGCAACGTTTTTGCCGACACCGGCGAAGCGATTACGTAATCGGCGAATACTCCCGCTGCACTTGCGGGAGAATGTCGACCAGAGGGGAAATCTATCGGTGCATTTCCGCGGTCGTGAGGTTAAGGTTGTCGCAAAAGACACCTTGTTTCTCGACCACTACATGCAGATCCTCGATCCAAAGCTCAAACAGATACTGACGCACCCCGGCGCGTTCGCGCTGCGAACGCTCAAGAGTTTTCGCGCTAACCAGGGGTTGCTCTTGGCCGGCGCCGTCGCCTATTACGCGCTGTTGTCCATCGTTCCGCTGACCATCCTCGCCGTCATCGCCCTGTCGCACTTTCTCGATCAGGCGGAGCTGCTGCAAACCGTGCGCCGTTATCTGGAGATGTTGCTGCCCGGAGAGGCGACATCCATCGTCGGCGAGCTCACGAACTTTCTCGTGCATCGCGATGTCATTAGCTGGCCGCTCTTGATAACGATGATTTTTTTCAGCTCGCTCGGCTTCACCGTGTTGGAAAATGCGATGTCGGTAATCTTTCTACACCGCGTGGCCGTTCGCCGGCGTCATTTTCTGGTGTCGGCGTTGCTGCCATATTGCTACATCCTGTGCCTCGGTGTCGGTCTGTTGCTCGTAACCATCGTTGCCACCAGCTTACAGACCATCGGTTATGAAAGCGTCGACTTCCTCGGGCGCAGTTGGTCGCTGCGCGGTGTGTCCGGCGCGCTGCTGTATCTGCTCGGCGTCAGCGGCGAAATTTTCGTGCTCACCTCCATCTACCGGGTAATGCCGGTCGGCCAACTGTCGATACGGCATGCGCTGATCGGCGGCGTTACCGCCGCGCTGCTGTGGGAGATCGCGCGCCATTTGCTCGTCTGGTATTTCGCGCGCATGTCGCAGGTCGGGGTTGTCTATGGATCGCTAACGACGGCGATTGTCGTTCTGCTGAGCTTGGAGATCGCGGCAACGTTGGTGCTGCTCGGTGCGCAGGTTATCTCCGAGTACGAGCGCATTGACGAAGGTCGGGAAAATGTACCGACGCAACCGTTGCGTACCGGCTAAGCGATCCGAGAAAATATCGTTCATTCCCAACCGATCGCTACTTAGACGAAATGAAAAATAGGAACGAGCGCGTATACGCCGTCGTCCGGCGAATCCCTCGCGGATACGTGGCGACCTACGGCCAGATTGCGGCAATCGCGGGACTCGGCCGAATGGCGCGTCAGGTCGGCTACGCGCTGTATGGGTTGCCGAATAACACGACTATTCCGTGGCACCGCGTTATCAACGCCCGCGGCGAAATCAGTTGTCGCCGCGAACTCGGTCCGGAATTCGAGCAGCGCGTGCGTCTGGAGCTGGAAGGTGTGCAATTTGACGGGCGTGGTCGCGTGTCGCTGCAGCGTTTTGGTTGGCATCCGCGACGCTCTGCGAAAAAGAAGCGATAACGCGCCAACCTGCGGGCCATCGGCCAGATCCGCCAGAGTTGCCACCGGGAACTCCGGGTCATGCGGAAGGCTTCGCAATTTTCCACCGCACTAGCATCATCGTCGCTCCGATCAGCAAGCAAGGCGCCCAGACCCACAATAACTCCGACAGGATGACGTTGTGACCGCGATGGGAGAGAAAGCGCGACATACTGAGCGGCGAGACTTCAATCACTCGATACGGCAGAAAAAATCGCTCATTGGACCATGGCCATAAGAACGCAATCCCGAGCCCGCCGTTAGTGCAAGCATCGAGTATTCCGTGAGACGCCGTTGCCAAGAACAAGAACCAAAAAGCGCGATTAAAGCGAATGCGGAGCGCGAGCAATGCGCCAGCACCTAACAAAGCAACGGCGAACGCGAACAGCAGCGAATGGCTAAAGCCGCGGTGCCCGAATTGAGAGGCGTAGGGGACGCCGATGCGGAACGCGATCACATCGAGATCGGGCAATATCGACGCCACCATACCGGCCGCGAGCAACGGCCGCGGAATAATCTTTGTTCCCAGACCTAATCCGAGCGCGAACGGAACGGCGGGATGAGAAAGAATGGTGGGCATCGATGCCTGCGTCTTTGGTAGACGCTAATCCTATACTGCGCGCCCCGTTTTTGGGGAAGTCAAACGAAGTCGTCAAACAGTTTTCCGGTACCGTCTAGGCCGGGAAGTAGAACGAGGTTGGTTTCTGTGTGCACGGCGAGATCAACGAAGGGTCAATTCGTCGGCGCCGAGGCGCGCAACGGCCCAGCTACCGTTTACGATTGAAAAGTGTTGAGTTGTCATTCGCTTTGTTTACTCTAGAAAATTCATTTAGACGTTTGATCTTGGGTCTCCCTCTCCCCTTGCGGGAGGTGAGGCGGGGTTTTCGCGAACACACTTAACGTGTGTTTACGCCGCCGAACGGGTGCAGGTGATTTTCCTGCACCCAGGTGGGAATACAACAAGGGAAAGGGGAATGTCTACGAACGATACCCCTCTCCCCCGGCCCCTCTCCCGCAAGGGGAGAGGGGGGTGGCTGGCGATAATGGTATTCAGCGAATGAATGACTCAGGCCAGAGTGGGACACTACAGAAATTTAATCGACAACGGATACTTCCACGCCTCGCCTTTATTCGCTTTCACCGCACCGATGATCGTGAACACCACGCTCATAATAGCGATGGCGAACAGGACCGGAATGCCGATGACTAGGCCAATGATCGTCCAGCAAACCACGAACGCGCCGACGCAATAGATAGTCGCACTGATGAGCCAATTGATGATATTGCGGCCGTTGGCATCGATCAGCGGCGACTTTTCCTTGTAGGTCGACCACATCACGATCGGCAGGATCAATCCGGCGAACGGAAGCAAGAAGTTAGCAAACTGCGCAAGATGCATCAGCATCGCGAATTGATTTTCTTCCATCCCCCAATAGCTGCCACCGGCTGTGGTGCCCGGATTGGCCAATACCTTTTGTTTCTCGGCCTGGTATTCCTCCTCCGTCAACGCTCCCTTTAGCCGCAGCTCGTTGAGTCGAGCTAGATCGTCGTAGCGGTCGCCCATGGTTGTTCCCGGTGGTTTTTTGTGTAGCGGAGTCTAGTGGATAAACGTTGGCGGCAAAACGGCCGAAAGTAGGCGCGTTCTATTAGCCGTTGTCACGGTAAAAGTGTTAAAAAGACCCCCGACTAATTCGGTCGTGCAGTCTCAATTACTACTAAGCAGGGGAGATAAATGGATACGCTTCTAACGTTTAGCTGGTTTCCGCCGGTGATCATCGTGTTGGCGGTACTTGTCGTCGTCGCGTTGATTTTGTGGGTGTCTGGCGTGGTGCGGTATATCCCGAACGATCGCATCGGCGTCGTCGAGAAATTGTGGAGCGCCAAGGGTTCGGTACAGAGCGGGCTGCTGGCGCTTCACGGTGAGGCCGGCTTCCAGCCGGATCTTCGGCGCGGCGGTTTTCATTTCTTTACGCCATTCCAATACCGCGTGCATATTCAATCGATGGTATCGGTCACGCAGGGCAAGATCGGTTACGTGTTCGCTCGCGATGGCGTCGATCTGCCGGCCGGCCAAACCTTGGCCGAGAACTCCAAGGTTTCGGACTTCCGCGACGTGCGCAGCTTTCTTCAAGGCGGCGGCCAAAAAGGCCCGCAACGCAAAGTGCTGCGCGAAGGCACGCATATCATCAATCCGGCGTTGTTCGTGGTCATGACGCAGGAGGCGACCTATTCGGCGTCGTTGGATGAGAAGGAGAAGGCGTACTACAACCAAATGCGCGGCGTGCTCGACGAGCGCGAAGGGTTCACGCCGGTAGTGATAAAAGAAGTGAAGGGCGCGCACGATTCCGACCAGCTCGCCATCGTTACCGTCCAAGACGGACCGGGATTGTCCAAAGACGAGTTGCTGGCGCCCGATGTCGGCGACGACCACAATTCGTTTCAAGAGCCGGAGAAATTTCTGGCGGCCGGCGGTAAGCGCGGTCGTCAGGAGCGCGTGCTGGTGGAAGGCACGTATTACATCAACCGTCTGTTCGCCACCGTCGAATTCATCAAGAAGACCATCATCCCCGTGGGCAGCGTCGGTGTCGTCGTGTCGTATACCGGTCGCCGCGGTGAGGATGTCTCCGGCAGGGAATACAGCCATGGTGAATTGGTCGAGAACGGTTACCGCGGCGTTTGGCGCGATCCGCTGATGCCGGGAAAATATGCGTTTAACACCTACGCCGGCAAGATCGAGCTGGTGCCGACGACCAACTTCGTATTGATGTGGAAATCGGGCGAAAGCGGTTCAAGTTTCGATTCGAACCTGCGCGAAATCACGCTCATCACCAAGGACGCGTTCGAGCCGCAGTTGCCGTTGTCGGTGGTAGTGCATATCGACTATCGCAAAGCACCGATGGTGGTGCAGCGTTTCGGCAACATCGCGCAGCTAGTCGAGCAGACGCTCGACCCGATGGTGTCGTCGTATTTCAAGAATATTTCCCAGACCAAGACCTTCATCGAATTGATCCAGTCGCGCAGCGAGCTACAGACCAACGCCTCGACCGACATGAAGGAACGGTTCCTGACGTACTCGCTGGAATTCCAAGAAGTGCTGATCGGCACACCGCGGCCGCAGACCGGCGATACCAAGATCGAAAACATCATGGCGCAGCTGCGCGACCGCCAAATCGCCCGCGAACAAGTCGAGACCTTCGCCCAAAAGCAAATCGCCGCCGACAAAGAACGCGAGCTGAACGAAGCCGAGCAACGCGCCGCCAAGCAGAAAGAGCTGACCGGTTCGTTGGTCGATATTTCGATCAAAGAAAACCAAGGCGCCGCTAACGTCAAAGCTGCCGAGAAGCGACGCCAGGAAATCGAAGCGCTGGCACACGCGGAAAAATTCAAACAAGAAATGGAAGGCGCCGGCCGCGCGTCCGCCGTTAAAGCCGTCGGCGAAGCGGAGGCCGCCGCCATCAAGGCCAAATCCGAGGCGTTGCAAGGCGAGGGTGCCGACAAGCAGCTGATGCAAACGGTAATGCTCAGACTGGCCGAGGCGTTCGAGACATCGAAGGTGCCGTTGGTGCCGCAGATTCAAATGGGCGGCAGTGGTGAGGCGAATGCCTTTGCGAACTTGCTGTCGTTGATGAGTTCGCTTAAGGCGAATGAGTTGTCGCAAACGTTGAAACCGGGGGCGAAGCCTTCAGCGTGAGGAAGCGGTTACGGTAAGACGTATAACCCGGATGGAGCCTAGCGAAGTCCGGGTTAATTAAAGGTCGGTCGGTCAACGTGAACGTCTGGTTAGGCGATTAAATTGAGGCAAGAGATAAAGGTAGCAGATCAATTCAATCAGTAAAAATATATCTGCCGTCTTTTTTTGGCAGTTATCAACCTAGAAAAATAGGCGGTCTAGCACAAAGCCGCTGAAAGAGCGCCAGCAGTTAGGCGCTCTTTCTTTTTATGTGTTAGCGATGGACGAACAATGACCAATAAGTAAGCAAACTAATGGAAGCGACACTATTTCCGAGAATTATTTCAGTTTGATGAAACACTCCACAGAGTTATTAACAGAACTTGTGGATAAATTAACAGCCGGTGCGCAGAGTCACGTTTTCAACAATCAGCTATTGATTTTTGTGACGATACTCCGACCAAAATGTCAGACGCGATTTGCCGAATGAGTCGGTGACTTTTAATTACGATGCGTTGTGCGCGATGTTGTGTCTCATCGCAGTTACCTGCATTTGTTTTACAGCACGTCTATTCCGCCAGTGTGTCGCCCAGACGAAGCGCAGTGGAATCCAGAATTATTGGAAACCGCTACGCTGCATCCGGGCTAGTTACTACCTACGCCGTTATTGATTCACCAACGGTGTCTGCGTGGCCAACGCTTTGAGCTTGGCTGCCCGCTTGTGGCCCTTGGCGGCTATGGTGTCGCCCATCACCGTCACGTCAAAGATGCAGTTGGCGTAGATGGCTTTGTCCTTGATGCCCAGGCAAGCTTTTCTGGCCATGTCGGGGCGCGGCTCTTTCACCCTCGGGTGCGGGCCGCCCACCGTGGTTTTGGTGCAAGGCTTGCCGCTTTCGGGTGGCCAGTTGGTGT
Source organism: Gammaproteobacteria bacterium (assembly GCA_016199745.1). Taxonomy (NCBI): domain Bacteria; kingdom Pseudomonadati; phylum Pseudomonadota; class Gammaproteobacteria; species Gammaproteobacteria bacterium. Next base: position 34,895 of record JACQFZ010000029.1, on the reverse strand, counting down.
CGGTGAAGTTGGCGGTGCTGGTACCGATGGCGTAGTCAAACAAGCTGGTACTAGTGCTCACGCGCCAGGCGTCGGCAAATTTTTTGTTAAGCAGCACGTGCCGGTCCAGCAGCGACGCCGGTTTAGGACCAAAGCTTGCGCCATCGGGCGCGCGCGGTAACCAGTCGGTCGCCAGAATCGGGCCCATCACACCTTCGCGCGCAGGCGTGTTGAACACCTGTACGTCCAGGTGCCAGTAGCCTTGTGATGCCCAGAAGAGCGGAATGACGACTACGCGCGTACCGTCGTCCAGGCGTATGTCGATCTCACCACCGGTTGTGCTTTTGTTGATGACGTTGCCGCTGCCCAGGTTGACGCCGCTCGCCGGGTTGACGGGTGTGCCGTCTACGCGCAGTTGCAGCCGCTCGGCACTGGTAAACGCTCCGCCGGCCGGTTGGTAAGTGATGCGGTGCTTGCCGACGCGCAGGGCTACCGCCGTGTTTAGGCTCACGCAGCTTGCCAGTCCGGTGTAGGGGTTGGCGCCGGGAGTAAAGGTCGTGAGCACAGGACTCTGGCGGGTTTGCAATTCAAAGCGGGTGTCCTCGTTCTTCAGGGCCGTGAATTCGCCAGCCGCCTGAAAATCGTAATTGATGCCGTTGGTGGTTGTGATGTGCGGATCGCCGGCGTCGGCAGAGCTTGCGTCGGGTGGACCACCGCACCAGGCATTTTTGAACGCGTTGGCCGCAACCGCGGCGCTGCCGGGGCTGCCCGGTGGCATGGTTCTGGTGATCGCCTGCCCGAGGACGGTGTTGCAGTATTGCGAAATTTCATTCGACAGATGCGGAAAGCGCCCGGTGCCACCTTTGACGTGGCAACCGCTGCACACGCCGGGGACGGTGGAACCCGCCTGTGATAATTGGTTCTGCGGCCACGATGCCCCTACGAGCGGGTCATAACGGTTGACTGGCATCGACGGTAAATTTTGTGGCGCCTGCGAAAGACTCTCCCACAATACCGCCGCACCGCTGGTGGCGAGATTGCTCTTGGGGTGAATGATGTACGGGTTTTCTCCGGCGTGACAATCCGTGCAGATGCCGCCGGGGCCGAATTCAATTTCTTTTCCTCCGGCTTGATACTTGCCACCGGGTGTACTGGGTACGCCAATCGGTATCTGCGTGCCTGCCGGGAACTGAAAGGACTGCACCGTGCCGCCGACAGTCCACTGATTGTCCCAAAAGCAGACTTTGGAACTTTGCTTGCCCATGCAGATGACACCGTCAAGTTTGACCGTGCTCAGCGTGGCATCGGTGTATCGGGGTAAGGCGTAGCACATGCCCTCCGGTGAAGCGCTCCGGTAGGTACGCACCTCCGCCGGTGTGCCAACGATGAATTGATCCGTCGTCGGAATGAAGCCCTGAGATTTCCAGCCCGCCAGTCCAGCGGGGTCCATCAGATTGATCGCGGGTGGAATCGGCACACCGGCGGCCATGCATTCATTGATGTAGGCCTGCCCTGAGTTGGTGGTGATTGATAGCAGCTGCACGCCACCACCGGGCTTGAAGGGTAGGGACTCTAGTCGCTTTAGGACATCGGCGCGCGGAGTGAATGGCTCAAGTCTGTCAACCGCCTTCGAGTCGTTTTGCTCGGGCAGCTTCCAGTTCATTTCGTACCGAAGCGCACGAAGCATGCTTGCCGTTTGCAGCTTGAGATCGGTTGATCGCGTGTTGGCCAACAACCATTCAAGTGCTTGGTGCTGCAACACAAGCCCATCCTGCCCGTCAGCGTTGAGCCCGCCACGCAGGCGCTTTTCATAGGCAGCAAATTCGCTCTTCTTGGCCGTTGGCAAAGTCGACAACAGCTTGTTGCGGTACCAGGCCTGCGCTTCGGCGGCAAAACCTAACGTCAACGGAATCTGGCGCCCGTCTTGGTCAAAAAAACCGCCGTGCCCGGTAGCCGCAATGGGCCCCCGGTCTTCTGCCCGAGTGGGCTGCGGCCAGAGAACCGCAAATATTCCTACAAGAAAGCAAACGGTAAGAACGACAATCAGTCTTTCAACAAGACCGTATTGTCGTTGAGAGCGTCGATTAACAGGCCTGCTGACATCGTCAGGGTTGGTGTAGATCGTTGCGAGAGGGTTATTCCACGGCGGCTGGTCGATGTGGCCTCGATGGGTGTCGTCGTATTGCTCCATGGGTTGAGATTGAAAGCCAGCGGCTCTCTTTTTCGAATCGGGATTTTTCTCTGCCATAACAATTCTCCATTTGTTGGCACTTAAGAGATTCCGGATCGGGGAACTGCGGCGCTGGTTCGTCTCGCACACGCAGACAATTCCTCATACCCATTACCGAACGCTAAGTCCTTTTGCGGCGCTAGTTAATTCACGGTGTGGCGGCAGAGATCCATCAACGACGGGTATTTCTCCCGACGCCACCGTATCGACAATGGAAAGTAGATCTAAACGCCGATCGTATCGTACTCTTAAATGAACACATGCAACGTGGAAAATATTCTCGAAGGCAAGTTTTGCCAACATCCTTAGGTGTTGATGATCTTTATGTACTCTGGTAGAACGTGCGTCGTCTTAAAACCAAGCGTTAAATGCAGGCGGCACGCTGAATCGGCTGACGATTCGTAGGATTTATCGATCGGTAAAGCTTGGAAGAGCATCCCACCTCGTGTCGCGCAACCAATCTCTCGAGACCTAACCTGAAAGCAATCCGCATGAGCACGACGTTGGATGTTTCCTACTTTACGAATTATTGCGGCGCCGGTTCCTATGACGACAATTACCTGGCGTATAGCGGTGTCGACCACTGCATTGACATCATCGACCGATTCAAAATTCGTATAGCGTCTGTGGCAGTTCTAGGAGCAGCGACTGGCCGCATTCTGCGCCATTTTGAACAAGCCTGGGATGTACGCCCGGAAGGCTGTGAGATAAATCCGTGGGCCCACAGCCGTATACCGCGCCGCTATCGAACCCGAATAATGCAGGCCGACCAGTTGGAATACGTCCCGCGAGTACTTAGCGCCGGCCGGCAGTTCGACCTGATCTTTGGCAACGCGCTGATCTATCTAAAAGAGAGCGATATCGATGGGTTACTGGCTCAGTGCAGTCAGATATGTCGCTACTATCATTTCCTGAGCAGTACGAGCGAGTCGTTCGAGCCAGGCGACAAGTATCGCGTAACCCTCCGCCCGCGCCATTGGTGGCGTCAGCGTTTCATCGCGGCAGGTTTTTTACCGACACGGAGTCCGTATCTCTTTCGCGCCTCTACATGATGCGCATCGCTTTCCTTAGAGCAACAATAAATCGGGTTAAAGAAAAAGCCGAAACGCGTCCGCCGCCACTCCCTCCCCCTCAGGGGGAGAAGCTGGGGTGGGGGTGGGTTTTTTTGCAGTAGCGATCACAACCCACCCCCATCCTGTCCTTCCCCCTGAAGGGGAAGGGACCTGCTAATAAGTTTGGGGCGGGTCAGTTTAGTAACATAGTCGAGTTAAGTAGCAAGCGTAGCGTGCGCCATGCGCACGATCACTCCACCTCGCCGAAACCACCCTCCGCAAACGGTTCGCCTTGTGCCGGCGGTAATACCCAATCCGACGTGTAGCCGCCCTGTTCGACAAAGTGGTGAAAACTTGAATAGCGCCAATTGCTCACCCGCTTCACATAACCCTGCTTGACCGGATTCCAACGCATGTAATCCATGTGCTTTTCAGAGGGGTCGTGCGCATGGCGCACGCTACGTTTGCTAGCTCTTGGTTCAAACGTCCGATCACTTAAATCGATCAGCAACTCCGCATCATCCAGACAAGGCAGTTCGCCTGTCTTACCAAAAGCGAGGCGGAATAATTTTCTGTCTTTCGCAAATAAAAGTTTGCCAGATCGCGACCAATCTGAACCGAGTTCGATCTCTACCCTTTTGGTTTTGCCTATGTTTGTCGAAGACAAATTGAACCGAAAATGTGGTTCACCACAACTCATTTTAAATTATGGCGGGTCGGAGCGTATTAGAAAATGATCAATCCAACCTATTTCGCAGTGCGCAAGTTTCAAATAGCTGTTTTTGTCCTTCAATAGTTCTGGAGGCTACATGGATAACTACTCACCGAGAATTCTCGAATAGGAGGAATTATGTACAAGCCCAACAACCAACAACGACGCACGGCAACGAAGATGCGCGCCGCGGTCGCGCTCAGCGCCTTTTTATTCTCGACAGGTGCGTTCGCCAGCTGCTGGCAAAGCGGCGACCAATGGTACTGTCCGAATACGCCCCATACCTATGTCTACCAGCGTTACGACGACGAAAATTTACAACCCGTCGGAATTTTAGATTCCAATCCGAGCTGGTTTACGTGCAAAACGCATATCAGGGAACATGAAGGTCATAACGATGTTTGGTACTTGACCCAAGGCGATCGCACCTTGTCGGGCTGGGAAAATTTCGAAGCTTGGGGTTGGGTGCCCGCCTCGGCTATTGGCACCACCGGGGAAGAAGATGTCGGTGATAGCGGCCTCCCATGGTGCCGTACCGAATGAACGCGGGCAAGCGACCGGCCGTTGGCGGCTGGTCGCTTACTTTGAAAAATGATTTTTTTTTGCAAGCGTAGCGTGCGCCATGCGCACGATCACCCCACCTCGTCGAAACCACCCTCCGCAAACGGTTCGCCTTGTGCCGGCGGCAATGCCCAATCCGGCGTGTAGACGCCCTGTTCGACAAAGCGGTGAAAACTTGAATAGCGCCAATCGCGCACCCGCTTCACATAACCCTACTTGATCGGATTCCAATGAATGTAATCCATGTGTTTTTCAAGTAGGTATTTACTGTTGTGAAGAAATACGTTGCGCCTGGAACGGTGGAGCGTCGGAAGGTGGCCATGCTTCGATGGTAGAGGGGTCGTGCGCATGGCGCACGCTACACTTGCTGGTCGAGCAGCCGCGTAGAGGCTAAAGCCGGCGTGCGTGATTTGTCGATTCTGTTAATACTGTACATATGTACAGTCTATGACCAGAAACGCCAGTATTCAGCGATGTTATATTGGCATTTGCGATTTATAACAAGTTGGGCGTCATCGGCCACACAGCACAACAGGAGGTGCAGATGATTATCGTCATTACTGCGTTCGCTTTGCCAAAGCCAATCACTCGCGAGGAAGCTCGCCGCATCTTCCTGAGCACCGCGCCAAAGTATCGAGGCGTACAAGGTTTGTTTCGGAAGCACTACGTGCTCTCCCAAGACGGAGCCACAGCAGGTGGCGTCTACCTTTGGAATTCGAGGCCAGAGGCAGAAGCAATGTACACAGAATCGTGGCGCTCATTCGTCCGGGAGAAGTACGGCACTGATCCAACCGTAACCTACTTCGAATGTCCGGTGGTGGTCGACAACGTGGCGCAGCAGGTCCTTACCGACGAGTAGGAACTAGCCAGGGAGTGCGGCGACTTGCGCGTACTGCGCCTTGAACTTCGCCACATCCTGTTCGAACTGCTGGACACGAGCTCTTACTTCTTCCACGACGACGGTGGGCGCGCGCGCGACGAACTCCTGGTTAGCGAGTTTTGTCTTCGCTTTGTCGAGCTCCTTTTCGTTCTTCTCGATTTCCCTCTGCAGGCGCTCAAGCTCGGCTTTCTTATCGATCAACGAGCCGAGCGGCACGAGCACTTTCATGTCGCCGACGAGTTCCATGATCGATTCGGGTGCGGGCTCGTCTTTGTTCAGCCAGGTGAGCGTTTCCATGCGGCCGAGCAGCTTGAGGTAGTGCGTGCTATTACGCATCCACGTGTGCTCACGGTCGCTGCCGTCGGCGAGTAGCACCGGTAATGCTTTCGCCGGTGAGATGTCGCGCTCGCTGCGGATCGTGCGGACCGCGCTGATGACGGCCATGACCCACTGCATTTCTTCAGCAGCGGCCGGGTTGATCGTTTGCGGGCGCGCGTCGGGGTAGGGCTGGCGCATGATGGTGTTGCCGTGTTTGCCGGCGAGCGGTGCGACGCGTTGCCAGATTTCTTCGGTAATGAACGGCATGAGCGGGTGGGCCAGGCGCAGCAGTGCTTCGAGCACGCTGACCAGCGTGTGGCGTGTGCCGCGCAGTTGTTCGGGGGTGCTGTTCGGGTCGTTCAGCGCGACCTTCGACAGTTCCAAGTACCAATCGCAGTACTCGTGCCAGACGAAGCTGTAGATTGCTTGGGCGGCGATGTCGAAGCGATATTCGCGGAAGCCGGTTTCGACATCGATGGTTGTTTGGGTTAGGCGCGACCGGATCCAATGGTCAGCGGCGGTGAGTTCTAATTTCCCCCGCTCCCTTGGTCCCTCTCCCGCTTCGGTCCGAGAGAGACCCGCGGTTCCGCAGTCGTGGCCTTCGGTGTTCATGAGTACGTAGCGGGCGGCGTTCCACAGCTTGTTGCAGAAGTTGCGGTAGCCGTCGATGCGGCCCAGGTCGAATTTGATGTCACGGCCTTGAGTGGCGAGGCTGGCGAAGGTGTAGCGCAACGCGTCGGCGCCGTGCGCCGGAATGCCGTTGGCGAATTCTTTGCGCGTGGCTTGCTCGATCTTTGGGGCGTCTTGCGGGCGCATCAAGCCGGTGGTGCGCTTTGCGACTAGCGATTCCAAATCGATGCCGTCGATCAAGTCGAGCGGATCGAGCACGTTGCCTTTGGACTTCGACATCTTCTGGCCGTGGCCGTCGCGCACTAAGCCGTGGATGTAGACCTCTTTGAACGGGACCTCGCCGGTGAACTTGAGGCCCATCATGATCATGCGCGCGACCCAGAAGAAGATGATGTCGAAACCGGTGACGAGCACGCTGGTCGGATAGAACGCTTTCAGCTCGGGCGTTTTTTCGGGCCAGCCGAGCGTCGAGAACGGCCACAGTGCCGACGAGAACCAGGTGTCGAGCACGTCTTTGTCTTGTTCAAGTTTGGTATCGACGCCATTCATGGCGCGAGCCTTCTTCTTTGCTTCGGCCTCGGTGCGGGCGACGTAGATGTTGCCGTCGGCGTCGTACCAGGCGGGCACGCGATGGCCCCACCAGATTTGGCTCGAGATGCACCAGTCTTGAATGTTGTTCATCCACTCATAATAAGTTTTCGTCCAATTTTCCGGGACGAATTTGATGCGACCGTCTTCGACGACTTTGATTGCTTGCTCGGCGAGCGGCGCGACCTTCACGTACCACTGATCGGTTAAGTACGGCTCGATAACGGCGTTGGTGCGGTCGCCGCGCGGGATCATGAGTTTGTGGTCTTGGACTTTTTCCAAGAGGCCGGCGGCCTCGAGGTCGGCGATGATTTGCTGGCGCGCCTCGAAGCGGTCGAGCTCGCAGTACTTCGGCGGAATCAGATCTTTGGTCGGCAAGCCGATGAAGCCTTCTTCGTAGCACGGTTGGCCGCTCTTGCGGTCGTGCTCGATGCGGCCCCAGGCGTATTCGTCGAAGTTGTGCTTCTTGATCTTGGCATCGATGCTGAAGATATTGATCAAGCCGCCGTACGGTTGCGACTTGAAGTACACCTGATCCTTGTGACGCTGCCAGACTTGGTAGTCGTTGAAGTCGTGTGCCGGCGTGATCTTCACGCAGCCGGAGCCGAACGCAGGATCGACATACGTGTCGGCAATGATCGGAATCTTGCGGCCGGCGAGCGGTAGCTCGACGCAGCGGCCGATGAGGTGTTTGTAGCGCTCATCGTCGGGATGAACCGCGACCGCGGTATCGCCGAGCATCGTCTCCGGGCGGGTAGTGGCGACCACCAGATATTCCGTCGACTTCGCGATCGGGTAGCGGATGTGCCACAGAAAGCCGTTCTCCTCTTCGGAGATAACTTCGAGATCGGACACGGCGGTGTGCAGTACCGGATCCCAGTTCACCAGGCGTTGGCCGCGATAGATCAAACCTTCTTCGTACAAGCGCACGAACACTTCGGTGACGGTGTGCGATAGGCCCTCGTCCATGGTGAAGCGCTCGCGCGACCAGTCGAGCGCCGCGCCCATGCGCCGCAGCTGTTTGGTGATCGTGCCGCCCGATTGGCCTTTCCATTGCCACACACGCTCGATAAAACGCTCGCGGCCCAGGTCGTGGCGTTTTTTGCCTTCGGCTTCGAGCTGACGCTCGACCACCATTTGCGTGGCGATGCCGGCGTGGTCGGTGCCTGCTTGCCAGAGCGTGTTCTGGCCCTTCATACGGTGATAGCGGATGAGTGCGTCCATGATCGTGTCTTGGAACGCGTGCCCCATGTGCAGGCTGCCGGTGACGTTCGGCGGCGGGATCATAATGCAGTACGGGTCGCCCTTGCCGGTCGGCGCGAAGTCGCCGGCCTTTTCCCAAGATTCATAGATCCGCTGCTCGATGGCGTGCGGGTCGTAGGCCTTGCTTAGGGTCGTTTCGGGGGTGGTGGCTGGGTTGTGGGCGGCGTCGCGGCTCATGTGCTCTCGGGTATCCATACGGAAGGGCGGAATTGTAATGGCTTTGGGGCCAATGTTGAAAAGAGTCTGCATCGCTCCCGGCGACCGGTTGGCGGGTCGCCCGGGTGGGCCCGAACCTGTTTGCCGGTGTCCTGTCCGACTATTGCCCGCAGTGAAGATGTTCTCATTGCTTCCGGTCATCCGGAATATCCACCCGTCATGTGGGAAGAGGGTGGTCGCATTGGCGGCGACCGCGTTTGCCGAGTTGGGGATCAAAGTCGAAAGTCAGGCGCTGGGGCCGTGGAATCGGGTGCAGACGTACGCGAAGCGCGGCGACATCGACCTCATCGTTGCCGCCTACTTAACTAAAGAACGGCAGAAGTACTTGGCCTATTCGCCGACTGGTGGACAGCGGCGAAGTGAATCGATGGATCGATGCTTACTCCGACTATTACCAGCGCCGCCAAATCGGTCGCGTTAGTGAGTTTCGGGATCTTTATCGTCTGCCACCAACGCGGCCAATTCATGCCGCGTCAGCGTCTCGGTCAGAATGCGTTGCAGTCGTTCGATGGCCTTGATGTCGAGCGCCGGTTCGCCGGCTCGGCGGCGCTCGATGTTAAGACGAGCGATAACGCGAATGGCGATTTCGCGCGATTGGGCGCTGCCGGGAAGGATCGGCGCACCGCTATTATCCGCGTCGACGGAATAAGCGACATCGCGCAGTACCGGAATATCGTCTTCGATCGGACCGATCTTAATATTCAGCAGTTCTTCGGCGTCGTCCCTGGCGATAGGCTTTTGCGGATTGCGCATGGCGTCGGATGTTGATGGCTCGTCCTCAAAAGGAGCAAAAGCTGGGCCATCGGCATCAAACGTCGGCCACTCGTCGGACTTAGGGGGTTCCTCGCTGATTTCCGGCGGTTCCGCTAACAATTCCGGCCGTACCAGCGGTGGCTCATGCGGTAGGGCGTTTTGCGGGTGTGCCGTTGCGGCGTCGTTTTCGGTAGGTTCTGGGCTATCCATGTCCATATGGTCGTCTTCCGTGACTTCCAGTCCATGCAATTCTACGGCTTCCGTGTCGTCAGTGCTAACGGCTTGTTCGTCTATCTCTGCTAGCTCGTCGTCGGCCGCGGCTATCGATTCCGCTCGCGCTCGGCGCGCGCGTTCGACCGGTTCGATAATTTCGTGGGTAATAAGGTGGTCGAGGAGTTCGAGCGCGTCCTGAAATTCGTCCTCATCCTCGTCCTCCGGCGCTTCTTCCGGTTCCGGGTCCATGGGTGCGGCGGGCGCATCCGTGTCGCCGACGATATCGTTGCGAATGAGATCCTGCAACGACTTCATCACCTCTTCGAGCGTGCGCTTCTGCGACGGTTTGTGCTTGGGCTTTTCGTCAGCCATGTACACGACGGATGTTGATTACAAATTATGCGTTTGCACGTCGTGACCCCGCTCGCGGTAGAAACGAAACCGTTCGCGCGCTGCGGCGCGTTCGATCTCGGTCGGCGCAACGAGCTCAGCCACGCGCGCAAAGCGCGTAAAGCATTCCGGCACATCCGTTGTGAGAGGAATGAGTACGTCCGTGAAAGCCGCCGGCGGTGGCTCATGTCCAACGAGCACCGGCACTTGTGGATCGAGCGGCTCGCTGTAGATCTTGTGCGGAATAAAGCTGCCGGCAGCGAAGGTCCACAACAATTGATCGAGATCGGCCGCGTGCTCGCGCGTCGGTGCCAGTATATAGACGCGGTGGCCTAAACGATAAGCTTTGTGGACCAGCTTACAAACAGCGATCGATTTGCCGTTTTCCTCGGCAACGGGGAGCAGATAAAAATCGACCCGGGTCATTCCGCCGCGGCCGGGGCGGTATTCGCCGCCCGATGGATCAGAAATTGCGTGAGCAACGGCACCGGCCGGCCGGTCGAGCCTTTGTCCTTGCCGGTCTTCCAGGCCGTGCCGGCGATGTCGAGATGCGCCCACTTGTAATCACGCGTGTAGCGCGCCAAGAACGAGGCACCGATGATGGCGCCGCCCTCGCGACCGCCGCTGATGTTGGCCATGTCGGCGAAGTTGCTGTCGAGCAACTTCTGATAATCCTCCCACAACGGCAGCTGCCAGACGCGATCGTGCGTGTACTTGCCGGCGTTCTGCAATTCACGCGCGAGCGCATCGTTGTTGGCGAACAGACCGCTGGGAAAACCACCGAGGGCGATGACACAGGCGCCGGTGAGCGTGGCGATATCGATCACCACGCTCGGATTGAAGCGGCCGACGTAGGTGAGGGCGTCGCACAGTACCAGGCGGCCTTCGGCGTCGGTATTCAGTACTTCGATGGTTTGGCCGGACATACTGGTGACGATATCGCCGGGCTTGCTGGCGTTACCGTCCGGTAAATTTTCCGAGGCGGCGATGACGCCGACGACGTTGATGCGGAGCTTGAGCTCGGCGATTGCTTTGAGCGTACCGAGCACGGAGGCAGCGCCACACATGTCGAACTTCATCTCGTCCATCGCCGCTGATGGTTTGATCGAGATGCCGCCGGCATCGAAGGTGATGCCTTTGCCGACGAGTGCGACCGGCGCTTCGTTCTCGATACCGCCGCGGTATTCGAGGACGATGAACTTCGGCGGTTGGCGGCTGCCGCGCGATACCGACAACAGCGCGCCCATGCCCAGACCGCGCATGTCAGATTCTTCGAGCACCGTGTTGCCCATGCCGTATTGCTTGGCGAGCTCGACCGCTTGCTCTGCCAGATAAGTCGGTGTGCAGATGTTGCCCGGCAGATTGCCGAGATCTTTGGCGAGACGCACGCCGGCCGCAACCGCGAGCGCTTCATTGACCGCTTGTTCGCCGGGCTGCAGATCGCTGCGCTTGGCCACGGCGAGGATCAGGCGCTTCAGCGCCCGGCGGTTGTCGTCGTTCTTATTGCTCTTCAGCTGATCGAAGCGGTAGAGCGATGCCTCGCTGATCTCGACCGCTTGGCGCAACTTCCACAGCACATCGCGGCCCTTGACGTCGAGATCGGTGAGATAAGATGTCGCTTCGCCGGCGCCGGTATTCTTGAGTGCGTTGATGGCGGCGGCGGTGACGTCGCGATAGCGCGCTTCGTTGAATTCTTTGTCCTTGCCGCAGCCGATGAGCAAAACGCGTTCGCTGGGCGAGTTCGGTAGGTTGTGTAGCAGTAAGGTTTGACCGGGGTTACCGTTGTGATCGCCGCGGCGGACGATCTGCATGATCGCGCCATTGCAAACTTCGTCGATCTCGCGCGCGGCAGCGGAGAGTTTGCGGCCGCTGTAGATGCCGACAACGAGGCAACCGCTGCGTTGTTTCTTGGGGGTTCCGCTTTTGACGCTGTATTCCATCTATTTCCTATCCCTACCTGGGCCCGTGGATCGCTGGAACTGTGTTATATTGCCGGCGGTTTGTTAGGTCGGTTCTTTTTTCTGCTCAAGCATTTACCGACTCGCGAAAACGGAAAGAAGGTCCCATCGGACAAATTTCGCATGCTCCTGCCGGTTGCGCCGCATTCTCCATTGTTTGTTCGATCCTTGTCAAAATGCGATTGCATCTTTAACAAGATGAGGCCGATGTATTGTTTCGCCTCTTATAGTGGAGGTGGGGTTGCGGCTCGGGAAATCCTAAACTTCTTTGGAAATATCCGCTTCATTTCGCCTTTCTCCCTGACGGAGAAAGGGTCGGCATTTCGCCGCTTTTCAGACCGTATTATTTTTCCATCCGCTCATAGGCAGTTCGCTGCGTGATCATCCGCCGTACGCTTTATTGGGAAATGACCAAGGCGACGGTGGCCATAGTCGCGGTCCTGGTGGTGGTGTTCGTGTTGTTCGGTATGACCTCGTTGCTCGCGCATACCGTGAGCGGCGACTATGCCGAGCGTGTTGTGTTCGTGCTGCTTGGCTGGCAGACGGTGCGACGATTGGATTTGTTGCTGCCGCTCGGATTTTATTTGGGCGTGTTGCTGACGTTTAGTCGCTGGTATCGCGATAGCGAAATGACGGTATTGGCTGCCTGCGGTATCGGTCTACCACAGTTGCTACGACCGGTGTTGGTGTCGGCGGCAGCGATGGCGTCGCTCGTTGCGGTTGCCGCGTTTTATGTCTCGCCATACGCCATGCGCGCTTTGGATCAAGTGAAAGCGGAGGGTGCGAGTCGCCCAGAGATTACCGGCGTCGATCCGGGCGCATTCACCGAAGCGGGTGAAGGTGGGCGTGTGGTGTATGCCGAGTCGACCGATGGTCAAGGACGCTTACAGCAAGTGTTCATCAGTAACCCAAAGGATGGGCGTCCGAGCGTAATTTTGGCGCGCTCGGGGCATCCTTTCGCCGATGAACGAACCGGCGATCACTTCATGGCGCTCGCCGATGGTTGGGCCTATGACGGCGTTCCCGGACAGCCGGACTATCGTATGGTGAAGTTCGAGAGCTATGCCGTGCGCATCGACATTAAGCCGATCGTACCGGTGCCGGATACGATTCAGACGTTGCCGGCAATGGCGCTGCTCGCGCTCAACAATGCCGATGCCTCGGCCGAATGGCATTGGCGGTTGTCCAAGCCGCTGTTCGTGTTTGTATTGGCGATCTTTGCCTTAGTGATGGCGCATACCGATGCGCGCCGCGGGCGGCTGGCCAATTTATTCGCCGCGATTCTCGTTTATTTTATTTACTCCAATCTGCTTGGCGTCGGTCAGACGTTGATGCGCAAAGGGTACGTGTCGGGCAGCGTCGGTCTTTGGTGGGTGCACGCATCGATGTTAGCGGTAGCCGCCTATTTATTTTATCGCCGTAGTCGCAACTGGCCGTTATTTCCCCGGCTTGGCCGGCGCGGCCGGTGAGTCCGATGCTCACGCTGATCGACCGTCATATTGGCCGTAGTATCATCCAAGGCACATTGTTGGTGTTGGCGGTATTCGCGGCACTGTTTGTTTTTGCGTCGCTGATCGACGAATTGCCGAACTACGGGAGCGGCCATTTCGGCGCTTACGAAATTGTAAGCTTCGTGTTGCTCAGCCAACCGCGCAAGCTTTACGAGATTTTTCCGGTAACGGTGTTGATCGGTACCTTACTCGGTCTATCGACGCTGGCCCTGAATTCGGAATTAATTGCCATGCGTGCTGCCGGTATGTCTAAGGCACGCATTATCGGCGCTGCCATGAAAACCGGTGCGGTATTAGTGATCGGCGCGGTGCTGGTCGGTGAGTACGTCGTGCCCGTTGCCGAGACCCAAGCCCAGACCGGCCGCGCCCAAGCGCTCGCCACCAGCCTGCAGCATGGCAGCGGTGGTTTATGGTTACGCGATCGCAACTCGTTCGTCAGCATCGGTGAGGTACTGCCCGATCTTAGCCTGTTGCGTGTCGATATTTACGAGTTAACGCCGACGTACGAAATGCATCGGCATATCTACGCCGACCGCGCGCGTTACGATGGCAAGGAATGGCAGCTGCTGGATGTGCACGCCAGCGACATCGGTCAGCAGCAAATCGTCACGCATATTCAGGCGCAGATGCCGTGGCCGGCGGCACTGACGCCCGACGTTGTCGCCGTGTTCACCATTCGTCCAGAGGCACTGTCCATTGCCCAGCTGCACGCCTACATCAAGCATCTACGCCACAACAATCAGGAAGTCGCGCGCTACATGCTCGCGTTTTGGCAAAAATGTTTCATGCCGCTTGCCACGGCGTTAATGATGTTCCTGGCCGTGCCGTTCGTGTTTCGCTCGGCACGCAGTGGTGGATTGGCGCAGCGGATGTTCTTGGGAATCGTATTAGGGCTGGTGTTCGTAGTTGTTCACAAGGCGCTAGGTTACATCGCCGTTATTTACGGGTTGCCACCGCTATTCGCGGCGGTCGCGCCGCTGATCTTGTTTCTAGTATTAGCGTTAATTTTGGTGCGTCGGCTTGCGTAAGCGAGATCGGTTTTACACAACCGTTAATTGCGTTTGTGGTCGAATGTTGCAGTACTATTACAGCGCAGAGAATTATGCAACATATTGTTTTTGTTCCGCCTGCTTCTGTTTAAAAAATGTTCAATCTAATGCGGATGCGTTGCTTACTCGGACTTCGCCTAGGCGCAACAGACTTAACCACATAGTTATCCACAATTTCTGTTAATAAAAATGTAACGCGATTTTTTCCGATGCCCCAAGCTAGGTCTGAAAAAATTCTTTGTTGCCGTACTCGCGCAGGCGGGTAGAATCGTCCCGCTCTCACTAACGGTTTTGACGACGCCTTGTTGTATCTCATCGAGCTAGGCCACTTCGCAGTTTTCTTGGCGCTTGTCGTTGCCGCTATGCAGGCACTGGCGCCGTTAGTGGCGCGTGTGCTCCGGGTTCCAAATGTCGCTGCTGTGAGCGTGAATGCAGCAGTCGCTGTATTCGTTTTGCTGAGTATGGGCGGCGCGACGTTGATCCATGCGTTCATGACCAGCGACTTCTCAGTGCTTTATGTCGCCATCAACTCCAATACGCAGTTACCGCTCTTTTATAAGGTAGCGGCGCTGTGGGGCGGGCACGAGGGTTCACTCTATTTATGGGTGTGGGTGTTGAGCCTCTACACACTGTTGGTGGTTTGGCATGGACGTAAACATTATCCGCAGCATCTGCCGGTCATCCTCGCCGTGCAGGGCGCGCTCGTCGTCGGCTTCCTCGGTTTAATCTTATTCTTGTCGAGCCCGTTCGAGCGGTTACTACCGATTCCGCAGGACGGACGCGATCTCAATCCGCTGTTGCAAGACCCCGGCATGGTGATCCATCCGCCGATGTTGTATCTCGGTTACGTCGGCTTCTCGGTGCCGTTTGCGTTTGCGATCGCGGCATTGTTGACGCGCTGGCGTAGCGAGCTGTGGATCGGTCATATACGCCGCTGGGCGTTGGTCGCCTGGGGCTTTCTTACGGTGGGTATTCTGCTCGGTGGTTGGTGGGCCTATTACGAGCTGGGATGGGGCGGGTATTGGGCGTGGGACCCGGTGGAGAACGCCTCGTTCATGCCTTGGCTGCTCGGTACGGCGTTGATCCATTCGATCACGGTGCAAGATCGCCGGCGAATGCTCCACGCGTGGAACATATTCTTGGTCATCGCGACCTTTTCGTTATCGTTGCTCGGCACTTTTTTAGTGCGTTCCGGCGTGTTGTCGTCGGTGCATGCCTTTGCCGTTGATCCGGGTCGCGGTGCTTACATTTTGGCGTTCATGACGACCGTATTGGCGGCATCGTTCGGCATCTTCATGTTGCGCGGGCGCTATCAGCAGGCGGAAGAGTCGATTACGTCGCTGTTGTCGCGCGAATCATTATTCGTTTGGAACAACGTCATTTTCACCGCCGCTTGTTTGGTCGTCATGCTCGGAACGTTGTACCCGTTGGCGCTCGAGGCGCTCACCGGCGCCAAGCTCACCGTCGGCGCGCCGTATTTCAATGCCGTGATGGTGCCGATTTTTCTGGGCGTCTTATTACTGATGGCGATCGGCCCGTTGGTACCATGGCGTAAGGCGAATGTGCAGCGCCTAAAACAGCGAATGCTGTTGCCGATCGCGGTCGGTGTGGCCGCGGCCATCGCCATGGTCGTGTTGCTGCCGCAGGGCCACTGGACGGCGCCAGCGGGCGTTGGGCTGGCGTTGTTGGCCGGCGCCGCCGTGATCATCGACTACGTGCGTGCCCTGCGCCAGCGGCGGGTGCAGCTTAATGAACCGTGGCTGCGAGCGGCCGGCAAAACCGTGCTCGGTAATCGTCGGCACTATGGCGGCATGGTGGTGCATCTCGGTATCGTGGTGATCGCTCTCGGCCTGGTGGGCTCCGGCTTATTCCGTAGCGAGGCGTCGGTGGTAATGAAGCCGGGCGATGTGCTCGAAATCGCCGGCGAGCGCTTGCGTTTCGAAGGGGTGAGTGCCGGTCAGCGGGCCAATTATCAAATGATCGAGGCGCGTATCGCGCTGCTCAATTCCGGTCGTTATGTTTCGCCGGAGCGCCGCCGTTATCCGCGCCAGGAAATGCCGATGAACGAAACCGGCATCGACTCGACGCCGGTGCGCGACGTGTATGTGGTATTGGGCGAGGCGGTCGACAACGGGCGCTGGGCAGTGCATGCCTACGTCAATCCATTGGTGCAGTTCATTTGGATCGGCGGCGGCATCGTGTTGTCGGGTTTGGTGCTGTCGTTGAGCGGTCGGCGCAAGCAACGCGCGTCTGCGGCTGTTACCGCCGCCGCCGTCGGCGCCAAATAAATGATACGCGTCTTCGGGCTCGTGCTTTGTTTAATGTTGCTGCCGGTGTTTGCCGCCGAGGTCAACGAAGATCCGCTCGAACGGCAAATGCTCGACATCGCCAAAGAGCTGCGTTGTACCGTTTGCCAAAATCAACCGATCGCCGAATCCGACGCCGATTTAGCGCGTGACATGCGCCAAATCATCCGCGAGCAAATTACTGCCGGTAAGAGCCGGCAGGAAATCATCAATTACTTCGTCGATCGCTACGGCGACTACGTGCTGATGCAACCACCGGCGCGCGGACCGGGACTGCTGGTGTGGGTCGGTCCGTTGTTGGTATTGGTCATGCTTGGCGCTTCGGCATTGGTGTATTTGCGGCATCGTCAGCGCACGCCGTTGGCGCCGTCGCCGAAGTTATCAGAAGAAGACGCCGCCCGCGTGCGCGCCGCCCGCCAGGACGAACCATGATTGCGTTGATCGTCGTTGTCGCGCTGATCGCGGTCGTTACCGTTTTTTATCTCGTGCGCCCGATTTTGCGCGGTGCCGCGGTAACCCACGAGGGGTATCACCAACTGGTGCAATTGCGCGAGCGTTTGTTGGCGCAATTGCGCGAGCTCGATATTGAAACCGGCGATGCCAATATCGATCCAGCGGTCGCCGCCGACGAGCGCCTGCGTCTCGAAGGTGAGCTGGCGCGCGCGCTGAAGGAGCTCGACGAATTTACCGAGGTACCGGCGCCGGCTGTATCCGGTTCGCCCGTTACTCGCAGCGTCATTGTCGTTGTCGTTGCGGCGTTGGTGTTGCTAGTTCCAGCCGGCTTGTATTGGGCAATCAATTACGAAACGTTCGGGCAATTGGCGCAGCCGCAAACGGTGCAGAGCGCCGGTATGCCGCCGATGGTGCTGCAAATGGTGGCACGCCTCGAGCAAAAGCTGCGCGACAATCCGAACGACGCTGAAGGCTGGGCCAAACTCGGCCGGTCGTATGAAGTGCTCGGTCGCCCGGACGATGCTCGCCAAGCTTACGTGCATGCCTATCGATTCGCGCCGAACCGTCCCGAAATCATCGCCGCCTACGCCGCATTCTTAATGTCGCGCGATCCGGCGAATCCCGATCCTGAGGCAGTGGCGTTGTTCGGTAAGCTTTATAAGCTCAACCCCAAGCATCCCGCGGCGTTGTGGACGCTCGGCTTAGTGGCGTTCAAGGAAAATAAATTTAAACAGGCGGCGCAGTATTGGGAGCGCTTGTTGAAAGAATTACCGCCGGACAGCGAAGTCACACCGCAAGTGCAGCGCGCGCTCGAAGCGGCGCGTCTGCGGGCGGCGAAAAAATAACTGCCGATTTTTTTACCCCCACCCTAACCCTCCCCCGCAAAAGCGCGGGGGAGGGGACAACAAATGTCGACTGACTTTACCGTGTCTCCATTCCCTCCTCGGCGAAGCGGGGGAGGGCTAGGGTGGGGGTCATAAAGCTATTCGTTGAGCGCCGCCAACTTCGGCAGCAACACCTGCGCCAGCGACTCGGGAGTTACCGGCCCGATGTGCTTGTAGCGAATGATTCCGTTCTTATCGATGACGAATGTCTCCGGCACCCCGTAGACACCCAATTCAATTCCCGTTCTTCCAGTCGCGTCGACCAGGCTTAGATCGTACGGATTGCCGAAGTTGTCGAGCCAGTCGAGCGCATCGCTGCGCTGATCTTTGTAATTAAGGCCAACGATTAGCACCGTCTTCTTATGCGCCAGCTCGTTCAAGACCGGATGTTCCTGGCGGCAAGCGACACACCACGATGCCCAAACATTCAACAGATAGGCACGGCCGTGTAGCGATTCCGGCGTTACTGTGCGTGTCGGTTCATGCAGCACCGGCAGCGTAAAGGCGGGCAATGGCTTGCCGATCAGCGGCGATGGAATATCGCGCGGGTTGTAGCCGCCGGTTTGCATGAGGTACAGCGCGTAGACGAATAGGCCGCCGAGCGCGACGAAGCCGGCAATCGGAATCAAAAATTTTTTCACTTCGAGGGTTCCTTGCCCGGAACATAAGATCCGCCGGCAAGCGCTTTAGCGGCTTCGGGCGGCATGTACTTTTCGTCGTGCTTGGCGAGGACCTGATCGGCCATGAAGCGGCCGTTAACGAGCCGGCCTTGCGTGACCACGCCCTGGCCTTCGCGGAATAAATCGGGTAACACGCCTTGGTAGTGCACCGGCAGTTTTTGTTTTAAGTCAGTGACGACGAAATCGACCGTCAGGCCGTCGCTGGAGCGCTGTACGCTGCCTTTTTCCACCATACCGCCAAGGCGGAACGCGCGATTGATCGGCGCCTTACCGGCCAGCGTCTCGCTTGGCGAATAAAAGTAAACCAAGTTACTGCGGAATGCGTTCAGCACGAACAGCGACGCCACCGTCAGGCCAACGACGCCGACGACAATGACCGCCAATCGTTTATGGCGCGGCTTCATCGCGATTCGTCTTGTAGCTGGTAGTAGTCGGCAAGCTGGCGGCGTACGGTTTTGCGGCGGCGTAACGGCAACAGCACATTTACGCTCAAGATAATTACCGCCAAGCCATACGCACCCCAGACATAGAGTGCATAACCGCCCATGGCGAAGAAGTCGGACCAGTTCATGCCTTGCTCTCGATGACGTCTGTGACCCACGAGGTGTGCCGTTCGCGCAGCAGAATTTCGTTGCGCATACGCATGAGCAGCACGGTAACGAAGTAAGTTTTGAAAGCAGCCGCCATCAACAGCAGAGGAATTAACAAGCTTAGATGGATCGTCGGTTTGCCCATGCGCGCGACCGATGCCGGTTGGTGCAGCGTGTTCCACCATTCGACCGAGAAGTGAATGATCGGGATATTGACGACGCCGACCAGCGCCAGAATCGCCGCCGCGCGGGCGGCGCGCTTAGGGTCGTCGATCGATGCCTGCAGCGCCATGAACCCCATGTAGAGGAACAGCAGAATCAATTCGGAGGTAATGCGCGCGTCCCACGCCCACCAGGTGCCCCACATCGGTCGGCCCCAGAGCGAGCCGGTGGCAAGCGCTAGCAGGGTGAACGATGCGCCAATCGGTGCGCACGAGCGCGCCAGCACTTCGGCGAGCTTTACGTTCCAGATGAGTCCGGTGGCGCCGGCGACCGCCATGACCACGTAGACGAACATGGACATCCAGGCGGCGGGCACGTGAATGAACATGATACGTACGCTGTTGCCTTGTTGGTAATCCGGCGGCGCAACGAATAGTCCTTGGTAGAGCCCGATGGCGAGCAATAAAACCGTCGCCGTGGCAAACCACGGAAGCAAGCGGCCGGCGAGGGGATAGAACGTTTTAGGTGACGCGTAGTTGTGTATCGATTGAAACATAGATTTTCACCAACTTCCCTTCACCACACGGGTCAGGCAGAGAGTGGGTGTTCTCGCTCCCGTTAATCCAACGACGTGCGTAGTGCCGCCGCAGTGGCCCAAGGCGCAAAGCTCAAGGCCAGCACCAGGAATGCGCCCAACAGGGAGAGATAAGCTTCCGTATCTAATCCGGTGGCGGCCGCCGCGACACTGCCGGCGCCAAAAATCAGCACCGGAGTATACAGTGGCAATACCAGCAGCGAAACCAACACGCCACCGCCGCGCAGCCCGAGCGTAAGCGCTACGCCGGTGGCGCCGAGCAGGCTCAGCACCGGCGTGCCGAGGAGTAGCGACAGCGTCAGCGTGCCGATTGCGTCGGCGGGTAGCTGCAGTTGTAGCGCTAGTAGCGGCGACAACAGCACCAGCGGCAGGCCGGTCAGTAGCCAATGCGCCAGCACCTTGGCCAACACCAGTACGGATAGGGGATGCGGTGCCAGCAACAGTTGCTCGAGCGTGCCATCGGCATAGTCGTTGCTGAACATCCGCGGCAACGACAGCATCGTCGACAGCAGCGCCGCGACCCACAACACCCCCGGCGCTATGGTCGCCAACGTTGCCGGCTCCGGACCGACGCCGAGCGGAAATAGGCTGACGACGATCGCGAAGAAGATGACCGGCGTTAGCGCGTCTTGCGCGCGTCGCAGTGCGACCGTGAGATCGCGGCGAACGATGCTAAGGGTGGCGCTGACGAGCCCGCTCACGCTGACGGTCGATTCCGAGCGTGCCGCAGCTGGTCGAGATCAATGCGTTTGATCACAGCGCCGGGCATATCGAAGTCTTGGTGCGACGACAGGACGATGATCCCTTGGCTCGCGAGATGTTCCGCTAGGAGCTCAGTCATGAGACGGCAGGAGCGGGCATCGAGCGCTGTAAACGGTTCGTCTAAAATCCACAAGGGTTTTTGGAGCACTAAGAGCCGCGCCAACGCCAGTCGCCGCTTTTGGCCTTGTGACAGGATCTTTGCCGGGAAGGAGCGGTGCGCCGTCAATCCCAGGCGTTCCAGCGCTTCGTCGATTTTGCCGCTGCCGCCCGCCATCCGCGCTAACGCATGCAGATTCTCCGGCGGCGTGAGCTCGCCTTGAACCGCGTCCAGATGGCCGAGATAGGTTAGATCCTGCCGATAGGTGTCGCTTAACGCTCGCGTCGATGTACCGCGCCAACGGACTTCCCCCGCCGCTGGCTGCGATAGCCCGCAAAGGGTTCGCAGTAGCGTCGTCTTACCACTGCCGTTGCTACCTACCACATGCAACAACTCACCCGCAGCAACGCTCTGACCTAGCCCACTAAAAAGCGGCCGATCGCCGCGTGTGCAGCTGAGATCAACGATATCGAGACGATGCGCCAAACAGGACTCCACGGCCACTATTGGTGCCCCGGGCCGGAGTTGAACCGGCGACCTACCGCTTAGGAGGCAGCTACAAGTCTCGGGGCGATCAGTAAGTTATCTGACGCGTCTAATGGGATCAGTGCTTTAGCACTCACTGCCGATCAGCCGCGGTTCCTCGCAACTTACTACTCGCGCAAACTTTACGACAGATTTTCGACAGCGGCTAGCGGCGCGCCGCCGTCGGCGCTCGTGTTTGCGCTTATGTCAACTTTAGCCGTTGCTGTCGAGGTCTCTGTGATCGACTTAAAGTTGTCGATGCCCACATAGAGCAATGCGAATGAAGGTGGCGCCGCCAGCTCTTCGGTTTCAGGCAGGACGTGCGTAGGCATGGTCATGGTCCAGGTTAAGGCGCCATTAATGTGTAAACCCCGCTCCCTCCGGGAGAGGGGAAGGGGTGATGGACGCGGTGGCTACGTTTCTCCATAGGCCTTTATTTTGACTCGATGGTAAGGAAGGCGCGTGCCGTCGGCTTGATCTGAATCAAGCCAACGCTTCCCGGTTGCGCGTACAAGAATCCTGCGCTCGCGAACGCGCGGCGGCGAGGAGTCAGGATGAACGAAACACCGCCGGGATCCATCGGCTGCGGCATCGTCGGCTATACCATCGGTAACAACCGTTATCTCAATGTGACCAACCGCTGCACGCTGCGTTGCCGCTTCCGTCCCACGTTAAATGGTTGCTGGACGACGCACGGCGACACGCTGCGTCTGCAACGAGAACCGACGGTCGATGAAATCGTCGTCGCCGCCGGCGATGCCGAGCGCTACGAGCAAATCGTGTTTTGCGGTTTCGGCGAGCCGACGTTGCGGCTATACGATGTGCTCGAGGCGTCGCGGCAGTTGCGCCGACACGGCGCCGTCATCCGCATCGATACCGACGGCTTGGCCAATCTCGTCCATGAGCGCGACATCACGCCCGATCTGGAGGGCATTGTCGATGCGTTGTCGGTGTCGCTCAACGCGCACAACGCGGAAGTCTACGCACGCCACTGCCGGCCGATCCACCCGCACAGTTACGAAGCGATGCTCGACTTCGTGGCGCGGGCGCGCGAGTTCGTGCCCGATATTACCCTGACCGCGATCGATGGTCTGCCGGAGGTGGACATCGCCGCCTGCCGCGACATCGCCTACCGGCTCGGCCTGCGGTTCCGCCGGCGCGTGCTCGATGGGGTCGGCTAATTATTTTTTCATACAGCGAAATCAAGACGGCGGTGCATCCATCTTCAAGGCCGCCTTTATCTTGGGTGTCTGTCGCCGCGGTGGTTTCGTTGTTCATGAGATCTTCAGATCTTCTGCATTTTTCTTTACAGCTTCGCCAAGCCGCAAAGCAAACGCGACTGGCGCTCGTTCGGCGCGCTGTCCGCGTTTCTGGTGGCGCTGTTCAGCGAAATGTACGGCTATCCGCTCACGATCTATCTGCTCTCCGGCTGGCTGCAAAGCCGTTACCCCGGAGTGGACTGGCTCTCGCACGACGCCGGTCATCTACTCGAAATGCTCTTCGGCTGGAAGGCTAACCCGCATTTCGGGCCGTTTCACCTCCTCAGCTTTGCCTTCATCCGCGATTCTCGATCTCGTAGGCGCCAAGCTCGATACCGAGGAGCGTGCGCTGATTCATTCGTCTAGGGGCGCCGCGGCTAAGAACGTAATCAGCGCGGCGCGCGAGGCAACCCATGCATGACGCCGAAAAAATGGTCGCCAGCGTATGCAGCGTCGCTGCTTTGCAGCCAGTTACAGCGGTGCGAGCTGGCGCAGCTGTTTAACTCGATGGACGCAACGCCGTTTCATCACCGCGACCTAGTGTCCTGAGTCATTAGTTCATTCAAGAATTCGTGGATCTCAAACCTCGGGTCCCTCTCTCCCCTTGCGGGAGAGAGGGGGCGTAATATCACCCCTCTCCCTTGTTCCCTCTCCCGCAAGGGGAGAGGGAGACGCAACGTTAAGCGTCTGGGGATTCTTTAACGAATTAATGACTCAGGACACTAGATCGCGTTAGAAGTGTTCGGCGTATTACCCCTCTCCCACCGGGAGAGGGGTTGGGGTGAGGGAACCAGAGCCAATTTCCGCCACATTTTCCCTCACCCCCTGCCCCGCTCCCGGTGGGAGAGGGGTTAACAGCCATCGGACGTCACGGGGTTTCAATCCGGCAACGTCGCTGCCGACGACAAACTCTCGCCGATTCGACCGTCGTTCTGCGCAGTGAAATTCATGCATCGTTCTCCCCATCCAATCGATGGTCGTTCGTGCACCTTCTGCGTGATGCCGCTCGTGGAAAACGGCGGGCGCGATCTTGCCTTGACGACGTCGGTTCGACGGTATTCTTGGTATGGCATTCCTGAACCGAAACCAACAATCGTGGTGTCATCGGGCAATGTCGCCGATAGTTATTTCGTCCGTGGTTTTTCGCCTGATACATCGCCCGATCCGCGTTGCCGAGCAGATCCGGTGGACTATCGCCATCACCCGGGTGTATAGCGATGCCGATGCTCACGGACACGTGCACCGTGTGCCCGTCGATCATGAACGGTTGCGAAATGGTGTCTAACACCTTGGCGGCAAGCGCGTCGGCGATCTCCGGATGGTCGAGATCGGTCTGAAGGACGGCGAATTCATCGCCACCGAGTCGGGCGACGGTGTCGTGCTTGCGGACCGCCGCGCGCAATCGGTCGGCGACGGCGCGCAACAGGCGGTCGCCGCTGTGGTGCCCCAAGGTATCGTTGATCGACTTGAAGTTATCAACGTCCACATAGAGTAACGCCAACGAATTTGCCGTGCGCCCGGACTTTGCGAGCGCCTGCTTCAGCACGTCGAAAAACATCGCGCGATTCGGCAGATCGGTCAGCGTGTCATGGTAGGCAAGGTAGCGCTCGCGCTCGACCTCATTCTTGCGTCGCGTGACATCATGGTGAATCGCGACATAGTGGGTGATGGCGCCGGTGTCGTCGCGCAGGGGGGAGATCGCTTCTTCCACGGTGAACAGACTGCCGTCTTTGCGGCGTTGTGCGACTTCGCCGTGCCAGGTGTTGCCGGCGAGAATGGTTTCCCATAGTTGCCGATAAAACGCGGCGTCTTGTTTCCCGGATTTTAAAATCCGGGGACTCTTGCCGATGATTTCGTCGGGCGAGTAACCGCTGATTCGGCAGAAGGCGTCGTTGACCCAAACGATGTAGCCTCGCCGATCGGCAATGAAGACTGGGTTAGCGATCACCGTCAGCGCGTTCGCCAACAACTCCGGCGGCAGCGATAGTCCGACGGCGGAAAGAGGGTGCCTTTGTGCGCACATGGGTAGCGACTCCTTGTCGTATCGCGTTGTTACGCGGATCCTCCCAGGATCGCCTGAAGGCCCGTCATGTCCCGCAGGTGCACGTGTTTTTGTTGGACGTCGATCAGGCCGGATTGCTGCAGCCGCGAGAATACCCGGCTCACGGTTTCGAGTTTCAGCCCGAGATAGCTGCCGATTTCCTCGCGCGTCATGCGCAGAATGAACTCGGAGGCGGCATAGCCGCGCGCGGCGAAGCGTTGCGACAGGCCGAGCAGGAAGGCGGTTACGCGTCCCTCGGCCGGCATCGCGCCGAGCAGCATCATCATGCTCTGATCGCGCACGATTTCGCGGCTCATCAGGCGATGGATTTGGCGCTGCAAGGCGGGTAGCCGGCTTGCCATTTCTTCCAGCTGGGTGAATTGAATGACGCAGACGACGGCGTCGTCGAGCGCCTTGATCGTTAGGCTGTGCTTGTCGTTCTCGATGCCATCAAGGCCGATGATTTCGCCGGTCATCTGGAAACCCGTCACTTGTTCGCGACCGTCTTCCGTGATCGCGTAGCTCTTAAAAAAACCGCTGCGAACCGCGTAGAGCGAGTCGAAGCTCGCCCCGGCGCGGTAGAGCGTGTCGCCGCGTTTCAGATGGCGGCGAGTGAAGTGTAAGTCGCCGAGAAATTCAGCGTCGGCGTCGGTCATGCCGCACGGCAGACAGAGGTGGCGCAGATTGCAGCTCGAACACAAGATCGGGCAACGCTCAATGTTTTTCGATGCGGCGCGGTGGTTGATGGGTATGGGCAAATTTTTATCGATAGCACGGAAAGCAGCAGCGGATCCCATGGCGACGGCCTCTAATGTGTTGAATGATGTGTCTCGTTACCCGGGCGCGGTGCCCGCGATGACGTCCTTGATCTTTCCAAACTCGCTCGTTTTATCGAAAAACGTGTCCGCACCGGCCTCGATGCAGGCGCGACGGATCTGTGCCAGCGGATAATTAGTCAGCACCATAACGACAACTTTCGGCATCTGCGGGCGAATCATCCGCAGCACGTCGGCACCGGTGCCGCCCTCGAGCTGAAAATCGAGAACGACAAAATCGGGACGGGTCTTCATGATTCCGATCACCGCATCGACCGGCGTTCCGGCTTCGCCGACGACGGTCGCACCATCAATGGCGCGCACTAACTCGACCAACCGCGCGCGCACCGCGACGGAATCTTCGACAATAAAAACGTTCTTCGAGGCGACCGGCATTTCCATGGACGAAAGTATCGGCCGACAACGCCCGCGATCGTATCGGCGGGTGCTGAATCTGCCTGTCAGGGCGTTCTGATTTTAGGGGTAGGACGGAGAGGAGCCGGCGTGTAGGAATTCTCCTACGTTAACGGACCCGCGGCGATTGCCTGATCAGGAGGAATGTCGCGGCGCGCTGACCAAGATCCGGCGCCGCTAATAACGATTTTAGTTGATCTCTGCCGGCGGCACCCGCGGCGCCGCCATGGTGAATGGCGCCGACACCATCAAGATCCATGGCTCATATATTCCCGTGCGCGCCGAGGTCGCCAACATCGACAACCTATCGGCGCACGCCGACTACAACGAAATCTTGAACTGGCTGGAACATTTCGAATCACCGCCGCGCAAAACCTTCATCGCCCATGGCGAACCCTACGCCGCCGACGCACTACGCCACCGCATCGAAGAAAACTTAGGCTGGACCACACACGTGCCGGATTATCTCGAATCCGTATCGATCGAATAACTTATCACCCCTATCACTCCGGGAGAGGGGTAGCAAATGTAACGTGCGCCATGCGCACGTCCCTACAACATGAGGATGACAGTTTCGGGGAGATGGAGTAATCGTGCGCATGGCGCACGCTACGCTTGCTCACCACAACTCTGTTTCATTCTGCTGCCACCGGCCGCCGTGAACTGAACGCCGGCGCCAACGCCATGACTACCAGTGCCACCGCCAGCGGAATCGTCGATGCAAAGCCGGCATGATTGAATCCGAACGCGCCGGCGACGCCCCCGAAAAAGAACGCCATCGCCAACAAGCTGTGAATCCGTAGCCGAACCCGGTTGGCTCGCACCGCCTGCTGGGAGACGCGATGGCCGCGGTTCCAGTAAATCAACTTACCCAGCTCGATACCGATGTCGGTAACGAGACCGGTTAAATGTGTCGTGCGAATTTCGGCGTTGGATACCTTTGTTACCAGCGCGTTTTGCAAACCCATCACGTAGCAAAGCAGGATCGCCGTTAACGAGATGCTGACGATCTCGTGCAGTCGTAAGGTACCGCCGATAATGCCAAAGAGTAGCAGTAACACCGCTTCGATCAGCAATGGAACGACGTAGATGTTCTTCCCGGAGTTCCGTTTCGCATAGCTGACCAGCACCGCCGTCGTTCCCGCGCCGCTAATGAATGACAGCAGCGACAGCGCCGCGGCAACCGTTAAGGCGATATTGCCCAGCACCAAATTATCCGCCGCCGCGGAAACAATGCCGGTCATGTGCGACGTGTATTGCCCGATCGCCAAAAACCCGCCGGCATTCAGCGCGCCGGCGACGAACGCCAGCGATACCCCCAGATGAAGATTCGTCCGCGCGGTTCGCTCGCGGGCGGTGAGTTGGGCGAGATAGTTTATCGGCATGGAAAGACGGCGTTGGTAGTTGAAAATGAAGCCTGCAGGATGGGGCAACCTCTAGTTCTCGACTCTTGCCACCTCAAACCAACACATGACGCGTGCTCGCAAAAAATCGGTAAATTTGCTGTTCTACTTGCGAGTCGATCATCGTCTCCGGCCGCTTGCCGACCGGGCACGGGAGTCGCGGCGTCGTTCCGAATAAACGACAGATCAGCGGCCGCTCTTCATAGACGGTACATCCATGCTCACCGAGGTGGGGGCAGCGGAGATCGGCAAGCGCCGTCTCGTGTTCGTCATCGCTCTTGACGGGAAGCCTTGCCATCTCTTCGGTAGAGGCGGTCACCGGCCCACAGCAATCGTGGCATCCGGGTTTGCATTCGAACGATGGAATACGTTGCCGAAAGAATTGAATTTTCTGGCGGTGATGGGTCACGACGCTATTTTTCGCAGACTGCTACATTGATCAGGCAAAGCAGTATAACGCCAGACAGAGCGAATGTGGTGTGACGACGGGAAGTTCTCGTTCTTCTTTCCAGTTGGAATCGATGTCGCCCATCGGTTTCATGCCTTTGGCGGGATGAGGGGTGTTTTAGGACACTAGCCGCCAGCGCTCGGGTCATCGACCAGACGATGCGCGATGGCGTAACGCACTAACTCCGTCTGGTTGGTCAGGCCCAACTTCTCCATCAGCCGCGCCTTGTGCGTGCTCACCGTCTTGACCGACAGATTCAATTGCTCGCCGATCTCGGTCACGGATTTTCCGGAGACCAGCAGCTGAAACACCTGGTACTCGCGATCGGACAGCGCCGTATGCGGCGGGCCTTCGGTTTGCGGCATGGCGCCGAGCGCGAGCTGCTCGGCGACGGCGCTGCTGATGAACGCGCCGCCGCCGGCGACCTTGCGGATCGCCGAGATCAGTTGCGCCGAGGCGCTGTCTTTCGTCAGGTAGCCGGAGGCGCCGGCCTTGATCGCGCGGATGGCGTACTGTTGCTCTTCGTGCATGCTCAAGACGAGCACGCGCAGCTTCGGTCTTTCGCTCTTGATCTGTTTGATCAGTTCGATGCCGCTTTTTTTCGGCATCGACATATCGAGCAGCAACACGTCCGCCGCGAGCGTTCGCACGCATTCGATCGCTTCGTGGCCGTCGCGCGCCTCGCCGACGATTTCGAAGTCGGCGCCGGCGAGCAGTTGTTTCAAACCCTCGCGCACGATGGTGTGATCATCGGCGATGATGACTCGTATCATAAGGTGAATGGTAACCGGACCTCGATGCAAGTTCCCTCGCCGGGGCGGCTTTCGATCGTTGCCGTGCCGCCCAGCAGATAGGCGCGCTCGCGCAGGCCGATGAGACCATAGGAATTGGGTTTGCGCGGCGATTGCAGCGAGAAGCCGACGCCGTCATCGCGCACGCTGAGCGTCACGGTGTCGTCGGTGCTCGCCAGCGTGACGTTGACGTTTCCGGCGTTGGCGTGTTTGCCGATGTTGGTCAACGATTCCTGCAGGCTGCGGAATAGGCTGGTGGCGTGCGGATCGTGCAATTCGAGATGGGGGTCGGTGAGGATGAACTCACAATGGATGCCGGTACGCTCGATGAAGTTTTGCACCAGCCACTCGATCGCCGGAACCAAACCGAGGTCGTCGAGCATCATCGGACGCAGGTCGGCGGAGATCCGCCGGGTGGCGGCGACGGTGTCGTCGAGCAATAACTCCATGTTTTGCAGTTTATTCACAATCTCCGGCGGCGGTGCCGGTAGCTTGTCCTTGATCCAGGCGACGTCCATTTTGAGGCCGGTCAACGCCTGCGCCAACTCGTCGTGCAGCTCGCGTGCGATCGCGCGTTTTTCTTGTTCGCGCAACTGATGGGCGGCCGCCGCCAATTCGCGCAACTCTTCCTTCGAGCGGCGTAACGCGTCTTCCGCTTTTACGCGCTCGGTAACGTCGCGCAAGATCACCGTGTAGAGTTTTTGCTTGCCTTGGCCGAACTGCGAGATAGACGCTTCCACTGGGAATTCCTCGCCGTTGGCGCGTAGACCGGTGAGGATGGTATTCGCCCCCATGCGGCGTGATGTGGCGCCGATGTCGCCGAAACGCTGAACGTGTTGCTGGTGCAGGTCGCGAAAGCGCGCCGGCAGTAATAGGTCGAGCGGCTGGCCGATCATCGCCGCGCGCGGCCAACGAAACACCTGTTCGGCGGCGTCGTTGAACAGGACGATGTGTTGATGGCGATCGATGGTGATGATCGCATCCATCGCCGAGTTAATGATGCCGCCGATCCGCGCTTCCACATCGTCCAGTGTGCGCTTGGCGGTGCGCTGTTGCGCCGCTTGCCGATAAAGCAGGACCGTGGCGAAGACGAGCGCGGCACCGGTAACCGCGGCGGCGATTATCAGCATCTCGGTGCGGTAAAAACCCAGGGTCGCGGCGAATGCCGTCAAGACGACCGTTACCCCGGCCAGGAGCAGTGCCGGCCCGAGAATGGTAAGCAGACGCTTTAAACGTGAGTCCGGAGTAACGGAAGACGATTTAGCGCCGGTGGATGAGGGTGATATTTGATTCATATCAATACCGGTGCTGTGCGGAACGCGCAAAATTCTCGCATCTACTGGTTCTCAAGGAGGCGTCTCGTATGAGCGATAACCCCACGAAGCACTTAACGAACAGCTGGGCATATTATCCAGGCAGAAGCGCTTTCGCTACCGGCAGCGTACGCCGCCTTGGGCCGATGCGCCGCCGCCACAAACAGCGGGTAGATAGCGTGCGGCCGAAATCGGCGAAACGATAAGACTCGCAATCAAGCAAGGCGCCTGGATCCACGCGCCCGCCGACAAGGTCTTCGAGTATGCCGACGACCACGCGCGGTTGGCGTCGCACATGAACCAACCCTCGTGGAGGCTGGGCGGTGGTCGAATGGAAATCGACGTCGACGAAGCCGGCGGACGCCGCGTGGGATCGCGCGTGCGCATCGCCGGGCGCGTCTTCGGGATGTCGCTCGCGGTCGAGGAGGTGGTCACCGAACGTGTCCTGCCTCGTCGCAAAGTCTGGAAGACGATCGATCAACCGCATCTATTGGTGATCGGACATTATCAAATGGGTTTTGAGATTACCCCGCGCGACGACCGTTCACGGTTCCGCGTCTTCATTGACTACGCGTTGCCGGAATCTTTATTCGGTCGGCTGTTCAGCCGCTATGACGCGCGCTGGTGTAGCCAACGAATGGTCAGTGATGCGGTAAAACATTTCGAGGAAACAAGCCATGGAGCCGGATCGCAAAGCAGCAAGCTTGCATAGTCATCAAACCCGTTGGCCCGGGCAGTCGCCGGGCGCGATCGCGGGCGGCGTGCTCATCGTGATCGTGGCGTTTGGCCTCGGTCAATCCGAGCGTTAGCGCCCCGTGCTAGAACGAACGAGGAGTGTTCTATATGCTGACGTACGCCTTCAGATCATTTTCGTGGTTTCCAGAGCCGGCGCCACGACCAGCCGGGGCGCTGTTCGCCGACCCGGTTTGCGGGCGGTCGTTGAGCGAGTTTCAAGCGGCGGCGAGCGTCGTTTATTGCGGTGCGACCTATCATTTCTGCTCCGGCGGGTGCCATGCACGTTTCTCGTCCGAGCCGGGAAAGTACCACGAGGCGGCGCAAAGGAAATCGTGAGGAGGATACGATGAAGGATTCATTCTGGTTCGGTATCTCACCTTCGGCATATCTCTGATCCAAATCAATACCTGAAACACGCCGCTCGCTATCGTGATCATGGAACCATCGAAATAAAAAGGAGGCGACATGTACAAGAACATTCTTATTCCGACCGACGGTTCGGAACTTTCCGAAAAGGTCGTTGGCGACGGCGTGCGGCTGGCAAAAATACTGAATGCGAAAATCGTCGGCATTCACGTGTTGGAACCGGCCTACGCGTTACCGACCGAGTTCGGCGTTATGAACGCCGATCTGCTGCAGCAATATGAGGCTTCGGCGCGGCGGCAAGGCGATGTCTATCTCGATCGCAAAATGATGGCATCGTTGGTGTTTTGGAAAGCCGCTTGCGCGAGGCGTAGTTCGTCCATGGGTTTCATAGGCTCTCCGTAGCTTCCGGCGATTGTGCGAGCTATCGCAGGGGGCGATCGTTGCCGGGCGACGACGCCGACACTGTGTCGCAACGTTTGACGTGGGTCAATGAAATGCGGGTGGTGTTGTCATATATAAGCCTTTCAATATTGATCCGGAGATTCGCCATGAAATCGCTTTTATATGTCGTTACCTTTGCCTCGATCTTGTGCGCGCCGGCCTATGCCGACGATACCCACCATGCGCAGGCGCAAACGAATGCATCCGCCACACCGGCGCCTGCCACCGGGCAAAGCGCCGGTATGCCGCCGGCGATGATGGACAGTATGAAAAAGATGCATGAGCAGATGGCAAAAATTCAGCAGACCAGCGACCCGAAGGAACGCGAACGCCTGATGCAGGAGCATATGCAGCTCATGCAGACCCACATGAAGGCGATGGGCGGCATGATGGCGCAGGGCATGAAGCCGGCGGAGGGCACCGACGCGCCGACGGAAAAGCGTATGCAGATGATGCAAGCACGCATGGACATGATGCAGCAAATGATGGACCAGATGCTGGGGCAGCAAGAGGCGCTGATGGAGATGATGCGACGGAAATAAGGTTAAGCCGCATGCAACACCGTTTTACCCAGGAACCGCGCGTCGCCTGCATACATGATCAGTTTTTCGGGGGACACCTTCAGGATTCAAGGTTTTTCCTAGCCCACGCATTTTTTGATACAGATCAAGATATCTCGTTACCGGGAGCGCCACACTTAGTACTAGTTACTGAGCAGGAGCGGCTATGAAAACGGAAGTCGGATTGTGGATAGACCATACACGCGCCGTCATCGTGACCGTGACCGACGAAGGCGAGAGCGTGAAGTCGGTTGCCGCCAACGTCGACCGACAACCGCGGCGTTACGATGGGGTGGTATCGACGGCGTCGCGAGAACCGAGGCCGGCGGACGATCACGCGCAGCGAACTTACCGACAGCATCTGAGCCAATACTACGACGAAGTCATCGCCCAGATTCCCGACGGCGAGTCCGTGGTGATCTTCGGCCCGGGCGAGGCGAAGACAGAACTGAAGAAGCGTCTCGATAAGAACCATTTCCCCGCGCACGTCGTCGGTGTCGAAACGGTTGATAAGATGACTGATCGTCAAATTGTGGAAAAGGTTCGAGAACATTTTCCGATGCGTACTCCTTAAAACAGAGCGCGCGATCGCTATGGAGAACAAACATCAATTCTCCCTGTGGTATTTCGTGATCATGTTTCTGGCGCTGCTCGCGGTGCAGAATTATTTCGCGGATACGCATACGGAGGATCTGACCTACAGCGAGTTCAAGACACTGCTCAAGGCCGGCAAGGTCGAGGAGGCGGCGATCACGGAAACGGCGATTGCGGGCGTATTGGACGCCGATGGTCTCGAAGGAAAGCTGCCGGCCGCGACACTCGAACGACTCAAGCGTGCCGGCGGCGATCGCCACCGCTTCGAGGTTGTGCGCGTCGCCGATCCCGACCTCGTTAAGGAGTTGGAAGCCGCCAACGTGCGCTTCGCGGGCAAGATTGAAAGCCGGTGGCTTGCTACCCTGCTGTCGTGGGTTTTGCCGGCGGTGATTTTTGTCGGCATCTGGGGCTTGCTGATGAAGCGCATGGGCGGCGCGGCCGGCGGCATGCTCGAAATCGGCAAGAGCAAGGCCAAGGTCTACATGGAGAAGCAGACCGGCGTGTCGTTCGAGGACGTGGCCGGCGTCGACGAGGCCAAGGAAGAATTGCAGGAGATCGTCGAGTTCCTAAAAGATCCGAAACGCTACGGCCGTCTCGGCGCGCGTATTCCCAAAGGCGTGCTGCTGGTCGGTCCGCCCGGGACCGGCAAGACGCTGCTCGCCCGCGCCGTCGCCGGCCAGGCTAAGGTACCGTTTCTTTCAATCAGCGGCTCTGAGTTCGTGGAGATGTTCGTCGGTGTCGGCGCGGCGCGGGTGCGCGATCTTTTCGACCAGGCGCGCAAGCTTGCGCCTGCCATCATCTTCATCGACGAGCTCGACGCACTGGGCCGCGCCCGCGGCGCGTCGCCGCTTGCCGGCGGGCACGATGAGAAGGAACAGACACTGAATCAATTGCTCACGGAAATGGACGGCTTCGACCCGAGCGTCGGGCTGATGCTGCTCGCCGCCACCAATCGGCCGGAGATACTCGATCCTGCCTTGTTGCGCGCCGGGCGCTTCGATCGGCAGGTGCTGGTCGATCGGCCGGATAAGAGAGGGCGAGTAGATATCCTCAAGGTCCATCTTAAGAAAGTGCGGCTGGCAGGCGACGCCGATCCGGAAAAGATTGCCGCGCTTACGCCGGGTTTCTCCGGCGCCGATCTGGCCAATCTCGTGAACGAAGCGGCGCTACTCGCGACGCGCCGCGGTGCCGAGTCAGTCGCGCTCGACGATTTCACGCGCGCCGTGGAGCGCATCGTCGCCGGCCTCGAAAAGAAGAATCGCCTCCTTAACGTCAAGGAGCGCGAGATCGTAGCGCATCACGAAATGGGTCACGCGCTGGTGGCGCTGTCGTTACCGGGTACCGATGTCGTGCACAAGGTGTCGATTATTCCGCGCGGCATCGGCGCACTCGGATACACCATCCAGCGGCCGACCGAAGATCGTTACCTCATGACGCGTGCTGAGCTAGAGAACAAAATGGCGGTACTGCTCGGCGGGCGCGCCGCCGAGCAACTCGTCTACCGACATTTTTCCACCGGCGCGGCCGATGATCTCGCCAAAGCGACCGACATCGCGCGCAGTATGGTGATGCGCTACGGCATGGTGGAGAAGCTCGGACATGTCGTCTACGAGAACGACCGGGCGACGCTGCTCGACGTGCCGACGACGACCCATCCGCGTGACTACAGCGAGGAGACAGCGCGCGAGATCGACCACGCCGTGCGCGACGTCCTGACCGCGGCGTTCGACCAGGCGCTGGCGATTCTGCGTGAGCGGCGGCAGACGTTGGAACGCGGCGCGCAACAACTGCTTGCCAAAGAAACCCTGGGCGAGGACGAGCTCAAGATCCTGGACCGGCCGGTGCTCAGGGAGACGGCATGTACGTTTACATAATGGTGCTGATAGCAGGATGCATGGTCTCATCAACTCTCTGCCTTCATCAGTGCCAGTTTATAAGAAGCTGTTTAAAAACTTACAAACGGTTCGGATTATTACCCCTCTCCCACCGGGAGAGGGGTTTTTAAACACGCTCTGACGATGTCGCTGATGAAGGCCGCCAGCGGACACCCTTGGATTACCCACGGAGTCGCCGTGTTGGCAGTATTCGTGGTGTTGGGATTTTTGCTCGCGAAGAAAAACTCGGACACGTCCGCAACCAACGCGCTTAACGTCGTGGCTATCGCAATCATTGCAGCCGCTGTCATCAGCGGCGTCATCTAATCCGGTTGTTAGGGAGCTTAGGGCGTGTCACCAATTACGCCAACCACACCCAAATAGCCGCACAATAAATACCCGCCAGGAAGTTACGCGCCCGTTTGTCATAGCGCGTGGCAACGGCGCGGAATTGTTTGAGTTTGGCAAAGAAGTTTTCGATGAG